>CAZVXR010000053.1:0-2979 GCA_964630865.1 uncultured Pirellulales bacterium
GGCTAAAATAGCAGATGAGGGCGGAAAAGCAATCTTTGAGCAAAAAGATGTCGAGGTTCCGGCCAACTGGAGTCAATTGGCGACCAAAGTTGTCGTGAGTAAATATTTCTACGGCGATGTCCACGGCGGCCAGCGGGAAAACTCCGTTAAGCAGTTGGTTCATCGTGTCTGCCGGGCAATTGCCGACCGCGGATATCGGGATGGCTATTTCGAGACCCTCGCCGATACCGAAAATTTCTATAATGAACTAACCTGGCTGTGCGTCAATCAGTGCGGCTCATTCAACTCGCCGGTGTGGTTTAATGTCGGCCTTTTTGATATCTATGGCGTCAAAGGCAGCGAACATAACTTCCACTGGGATACCAAGCAGGAAAAAGCCATCCCCTGCAAAAGCAGCTATGAATATCCACAAGCTTCGGCGTGTTTTATCCAGTCGGTCGTCGATACGATGGAGGACATCCTGCGCCTGGCACGCAGCGAAGCGATGCTCTTTAAGCACGGCTCCGGCACAGGCACAGACCTCTCGACCCTCCGCAGCAGCAAAGAAAAGCTCTCCGGCGGCGGCAAGCCCTCCGGCCCCTTGAGCTTTATGCGGGTTTATGACCAGATCGCGGCCGTCGTCAAGTCCGGCGGCAAGACCCGCCGTGCCGCCAAGATGCAGTCGATGAAAGTTCACCACCCGGATATCAAAGAATTCATCACCTGCAAGACCGAAGAAGAGAAAAAAGCCTGGGCGCTGATTGAAAAAGGCTATTCGCCCGACGAGGCTTATAATAGTGTGATGTTCCAGAACAGCAATTTGTCGGTACGTCTTACCGATGAGTTTATGCACGCCGTCGAAAAAGATGGGAAATGGACGACCTATTCGGTAACGTCCGGAAAACCGGTTGAAGACCTGTCCGCTCGTGAACTCATGGAGCTGATTTCCGAAGGCACACGCGTCTGCGGCGATCCGGGTTTGCAGTATCATTCTACTATTAATAAGTGGCATACCTGCCCGAATTCCGGACCCATTAACGCCTCCAATCCGTGCAGCGAATATATGTTCATTGACAATTCTGCGTGCAATTTGGCCTCGCTGAACCTGATGAAATTCCGCAGAGAAGATGGCACTTTTGATATTGATAGCTTCAAATCCGCCGTTCGCATCTATATTATAGCACAGGAAATTCTGGTCGATAACGGCAGCTATCCCGAAGCATCCATCACCGAAAATAGTCACAAATTCCGTCCGCTGGGTTTAGGCTATGCCAACCTGGGTTGCCTGATGATGAGCCTTGCGCTGCCGTATGATTCGGACGAGGCACGCACTTGGGCGGCGGCGATTACCTCGATTATGACCGGCACAGCCTATGGCGTCAGCGCCGAGATGGCTTCCATCAAGGGTACATTCAGCGAATTTGCGAAAAATCAGCAGCCGATGCTCAATGTCATTTCGATGCACCGCGAACACGCTTACAATATTCCCGAAGTGCATTGTCCGGATTATATGCTCAATGCCGCCAAAAATGCCTGGGATCAGGCGTTCACGGCAGGCAGTCAGTTTGGGTATCGCAATGCACAGGTTACAGTTCTTGCGCCGACCGGAACAATAGGCTTTATGATGGATTGCGATACGACGGGTGTCGAGCCGGATATTGCGCTGGTTAAGTACAAACTCCTTGCCGGCGGCGGAATGCTCAAACTGGTTAACCGCACTGTGCCGATGGCGCTGGGCCGTATGGGTTACAACGCCGAAGACATCAAGTCAATTTGCGATGCGATTGATAAAGATGATACTGTGGAAACCGCCACCAAGCTGCGGCCGGAACATCTGCCGATTTTCGATTGTGCATTCAAGCCCAAAAATGGAACACGGCATATCCACTATGCGGCACATATCAAGAAGATGGCGGCGGTCCAGCCGTGACTGTCGGGAGCTAGCAGCAAGACGATCAATATGCCCACGGAAAGTACCGCCGAAGAAATTATGACGGCATATATGGAAGGGTGGAAGCTGGGACTGAAAGCCGTGGCGATTTACCGCGATGGTTCCAAGCGCCTCCAGCCGGTCAATGTTGATGACAAGAGCAAAAAAGACGAGAAAAAGACCAAAGCCGAGCAGGTTGCTCCACAGCGTCCGTTCCGCCGGCGTCTGGCGGAAACCCGCAACAGCATCACCCACAAATTCTCGGTTGCCGGCCACGAAGGATACCTGACGGTCGGTTTGTATGATGACGGCCAGCCGGGCGAACTGTTTATTACCATGGCCAAAGAAGGCTCTACCGTTGGCGGCCTGATGGATGTGGTCGGAACGTGCGTGTCGATGGCGCTTCAATATGGCGTGCCGCTGATTACGCTGGTCGAGAAATTCCGCCACGCTCGGTTTGAGCCGGCCGGAATGACTTCCAATAAGAATATCCCATTTGCCAAAAGCCTGATAGACTATATCTTCTGCTGGCTCGGCTGCCAGTTTATCCCCGGCTACGCCGACAAGAATACCCCCAACCGCGGCGGCGCTCCTGATGCTGCGACGCCGACAACGGCCAAGGAAATCGTGGAAAAAACACAGGATTTAGCCAAAAAGATAGACCAGGCACGGGCAATCCAGAAAAAGCCGTCGCAGGATGAAAAAAGCGAAACGAACCCAATTTTGAGAACTGACAAGCCTTTGTCTGACCGGTTTAGCGGCGGCGGCTTAGCCGATAAGGTTGCCGAATTGGTCAATTCCGTCCTTGCCCCGGAGCCGGCCGCCGGTGATGCTCAGGTGATGCAGCAATTCAATGCCCAGTTTAACCACTTTCAGGATGACGCCCCAGCCTGCGACATCTGCGGCTCCATCACCGTCCGCAACGGAGCCTGCTACAAATGCTTCAATTGCGGCAACTCGATGGGCTGCTCGTAGTGAAGTGAAAATTTAAAATCACAAAGCAAATATGAGCTTGTCGGTTTTGCAGCCGACAAGCTCATAGTTTATGATTTCATTTTAATGCTTCAGTG
>CAZVXR010000054.1:0-1762 GCA_964630865.1 uncultured Pirellulales bacterium
TCCCTAAATACCCTTTCCGCGCAGGCTATTTGCGAGCTGAATACAATAACGGATGGCTGGCTGACGACTACGGCAAAACGCCAGATGACTGGTTTGAACAATTAGAAAAAGCCAAAGAGCAGTATGGTGATGTCAACATTATAGCATGTGAGATATCTGATTTAAAAAAATGGTTAGAGAAAAAATCAAATAGACAGCACGAAATCTCGGATTTGAAAGTTGCGATGCGTCGGTGCGGCATAACACGGCGAAAAACCGGCAACCAGTTCGATTTCTTCAGTGTGGATTTCGACTACGGCCAGGATGTCCACATCCAGAGTATGGCACGGCAAATTAACGGCTGCTATAACCGGTTCGCGGAATTCTTTGTCGGCACCGAGGGCGTCACATGAGGCGACGGTCCCGGTTCAGCCGGTTACAAAAAACCGATCCAACTGCCCGAGTTTGAAGAACACAAAGGACCCTATGTCCAGGAACATGTCGATTTATTGCGCAGCGTCATCGAATCGAAACCTATCAATGAAACTCAGTGGGCGGCGGATGGGCGGGCGGCAGCGGCCAGATATTTGCTGAGCGTCCGAACAATTTGGACTCGGTCAATCGGCTTAGTCAGATACTCATCACATCCGGCAGCGAAACATTTTTCTTCATCGCCCCGCATTGCGTTGGCCGTCATCGCGACAATGGGAGTCGTAATTTGCAGTGAACGAATCGCTTGCGTCGCTTCGTATCCATTCATCCCCGGCATTTGCATATCCATCAGGATCAGATCGTATTGCCCAGCTGCAACCGCATTAACTGCCTGCTGGCCATCTTCCACAACGGATACCTGCAAGCCCATTTTCTGCAAAATAACCCGTATCAGCATCTGGTTGGCCTTGATGTCTTCGGCAACCAGAATGTGCCCGCAAATCGGTATGTTATGCTCCGGTTCACTCGGCGCCAGCACCACGCTCCGGCAGGCCGCTTCGGACGTTTCTGGAACATCGGCAATTATCGCATTTGGCAACAAAATCGTGAATACTGAACCGCGGCCCAACTCGCTGCTTAGGGACAGTTTGCCGCCGAAAAGCTCGACAATCTGCCGGGTAATTGTAAGTCCCAACCCCGTCCCGCCGAATTTCCGCGTAATTGAACCATCGGCCTGCGTAAAGGCCTCGAAGACCTGATCCTGCCTGTCTTTGGGTATTCCGACACCCGTATCCTCGATATCAAAGCGGATGTACTGAGTCGCATCAATGTTATCGAGGCTGACATGGAGATAGACATGTCCTGTTTCGGTGAATTTGATCGCGTTGGAAAGCAGATTAACCAGACACTGTCGCAATCGCACAGAGTCAGTTCGTATGGTTCGAGGCAATTGATCACAGCAAAGTACCTCGAAATCCAGACCCTTCTTAGAGCAGTTCTGACTAAAGAGCATCGCGATATCTTCGAGCATTAGCTCCAACGAACAATCCACCATATCCATCTTGAGTTTTCCGGCTTCAATTTTTGAAAAGTCAAGAATATCGTTGATAATCTGCAAAAGATTTTTTCCGCTGGATAAAATCACATGGGTATATTCACGCTGCTGCTCGGATAACTTCTCTTCGGCCAGCAATTCGCTAAAGCCTAAAATCGCATTCATTGGAGTTCGAATCTCATGGCTCATATTTGCAAGGAAGGCTGATTTAAGGCGCTCACTTTCCTCAGCTTTTTCTTTGGCATTAATAAGCTCTGTTTCAGTTTTCTTGTGTTCAGTAATGTCACGGATAGTATT
>CAZVXR010000055.1:0-3060 GCA_964630865.1 uncultured Pirellulales bacterium
TCGTTTATAGTGCGGTCCAACTTTCTGGGCAAAGACCGAGGGGATGACCAGTGGGCCATTTTTAAAGCAGATATCTTCCCAGAAATGGGCAAAGTCAAAAACAGCGCCGTCGCCAAGCACATATTCTGTACACTGATAAGAAAGCTGACCGACCGTATTAATAATTTCATCAAAAAGAGGCTCATCATCCATATACAAATAACTAACGCCGACAACGCCAAGCCAGTTCCGGATATTGCCGAACAAGCTGCCGCAGTAAAGGCCGAGCGGGTTTTCCCGTTCCGGCTTTTTCAAGAAATCCAGCCCCCCATCGGTATAATCCAGAAAGACCTTGCCGGTGTTGACTTTGGATTTGAGTATCCGGTCTGTGCTGAATTGCAGCTTTGGCAGATAATGCTCTTCCCAGCTTTTGCGGTCTTTCAGGGTGTGGTCTATTTCAGAAGGAATCGAGCCAGCGCCATCTTTTTGCAAAACCACGGTACCATCATACTGCAATATCTCCCGTGAACCATCCGGGTTGACCTTGAGAACTTTTTCCAAAAAACAGGGGCTTAGGCTAACGTCCGGAGAAAAACAATTACTCCAGCCGAAATCAAATCCGAGTTTGTCTCCGATACATTTATCAATCGGCGTCCCGTCTGCCCAGTTAGCGGCTTGATCTGCGGTAATATGGCCCTCATCACGCCATTTTTGCAGTGTTTCATTCCAGAAGCCAAAATGTACTATTGGAAGCCTATCATAGGATAGGTAATTGAGAACGGAAACCGCCCTTTCTCGATGGTTCACGACATGCACCTTTTGTATATTGTTAAAAACGACACTCTCAGATTTTAAAACGAACGTATTTCTTGAGCTTTTGGGGCATTATAATCACAAACAGAGCGATTGGCAAGGCATTCTGCGTCCCAAAAAAAGTATGAAAATGCGACCCCTATCAGTATAATTTCTGAAATCGATAAAATTAATATAATTTGATACCTATGATTTACGACCGAATACTGATTACCGCAGAGCAATTGGATGCACGGATAACGGCACTGGCACAACACATCAGCGCCGCCTATAACGGCGACAGCATTCTTGCGATGGTTCTCCTGGAAGGCGCCAGGCCGTTCGCCCGCCAGCTGCTGTCCAGGCTAACAATTCCCGCCGCCGCCGAGTACCTCAAGGTCTCCAGCTACCACGGCGGCACAAAATCCACCGGCGACGTAATCCTGAATTTCCCGATTGAACTGAACAACAAAATCCGCGGCAACAACATCCTGATTATTGACGACATTTATGATACGGGACTAACGCTGGCCTCAACTGTCGACCATGTCCGGCAGTGTGAACCTAAAGCCATAAAAACCTGTGTCCTGCTCGAAAAACAGATATTGCATCACAGATTCGTCCCGATCGACTTTCTCGGCTTTCAGATCGAAGACACCTTTGTCATTGGCTTCGGGATGGATTACCGGAATCAATACCGTAACCTGCCATTTATCGCGTCGCTGCATCCCGACCGGATTGCCTAAAACAGTCTTTACTTTTTCCAAAAAAGGGTGTATGAAAGACACAGTAAAATGGAGACGATTATGAGTGAAATGTATCTGACGGTCGCCAAGGTCGATGAGGCTGGCTATAAAGCCGCCCTGCTGGGCCTTGCACATAATAAGAAGAAAACGCCCGAAAAAATGTCCCTCGTCGCCCAGAAGCTTGCCGACAAAGACGGCGGCCACAACAAGTTCCTCGAAAGCATCGTCCTGTGGCTTGATGTTCGGGCGCCGCGTTATTTCTGGCAGGAAGCCGACACGTTCCGCCTTTCGACCAAGCAGTCCGAAAGCACCATGCACACCCTGACCCAGGAACTTCTCGATATCGACCCGGACAACCCGAAAGCGGTACAGCGTTTTCTAAACGATAACTTTGAACCGGAAAGCTGCACGCCCGAAACGCTCCGCTGGATTTATGACGCCGCCAAAGCCAATGATTTAGTCGCTGTCAAAAAACGTCTGCCCGAAGGCTTTCTGCAAACACGGACGTGGTGCATGAGCTATAAAACACTACGCAATATCATTTTGCAGCGTCGCACCCATCGGCTGCCGCATTGGAAAGAATTTATCCGCCAGACGCTTGAACAAGCCGACCACCCTGAATTGCTGCCGGAGCTATCCGCACGAACCGCCCGACTCGAAAACTCCGCGCCGATTTGATTTTGTCTTTTGTTAGGGTCTCGCCAGAGAACCGTCTATCTCCGCAAAGATAGCAATACCGGCTGATTGGGCACGGCGGAACTTCGCATCAAAAAGAACGGTTTCCGCAGATCCAAACAGGAAGATCATATACCCGAACAATTCGGTGATTTCTTCGATAACCCGTTTGTATTCGCGGAGATAATCATCGCCCATAACCAGTTCGAGAAAGTGGCCGTTGCCGATAAGCTGGGCCATCAGTGCAATAATGATAAAACTTGCCCAGAGCACCCCAAATGGCGCCGACGAGACAAACCGATCAACCTGAGGCATTAATGTTGCCCAATCCCTTCGAGCAAGATAAATCGCAATGACGATTATTACCGCGGCGGGCATCTCCCAGCGAATAATGGGTAATCTGTCAAAATAACCATCCAACTCACGACATGCCGCAATGAGTGCAATCAGGCTGAATTGGGTAAACAAACACCGCATTGGGGGTTCTTTCCAGGCACCAACAGCAAAAACCACCGCCGCCTGTCCGATAAAGGCAAATTGGAGCAACTCAATCGGTCCATTCTCACGAAACAGGGCATAATCTCCCCGTTTTATCAAATGCGGCAGAGCAGATAAACCACCCAAAATCAAGAGCGTATATATCGAAAACCTCGCCAGCGTCTGCAAGACATTTTGGCGTTCATTGCACATATTTATTTCCCAAATTAACAAAACAAGGTAAAAAATCTAACCATTATCGACTGAAATGTCAATACTACAGTGAAAAGTTTTGAACCACAAAATGGGATTTGAATTTTGATCTATTCCAGCAAACTGAGAGCATAGCGGTCCGTCATTCCGGCCACATAATCACAGACAACCCGTTTTA
>CAZVXR010000056.1:0-18849 GCA_964630865.1 uncultured Pirellulales bacterium
GTGCGGCGGTACCGAAAAAAAACCCCAATTATCAGGGGCCTTATGGTCCGATGCATACATGGGCCGGATGGAAAAATTATTCGGCAGTATGGCCGTATGCCATGCCCGGACTGCCCAGCATGGGCGGATTTCTTGTGGAGCCTATCCCTGTTAGTTATACGCAGAGTGCCTGGGCGACCAATCCAGCCGACGATTCAGACATTAGCGATGGCTCTGTCTGGGGGGGATGGATGAAAACCCCGCCAAAAAACTTTTGGCGAAAGATCAGCAGCGTCT
Source organism: uncultured Pirellulales bacterium (assembly GCA_964630865.1). Lineage (GTDB taxonomy): Bacteria > Planctomycetota > Phycisphaerae > Sedimentisphaerales > Anaerohalosphaeraceae > Anaeroglomus. The sequence continues at coordinate 277 of CAZVXR010000056.1, forward strand.
CGACGCCGAACAAAGTTCCGATATTTGGCGACGGGAGGTGGCTGGAAGCCTATCCGAACTCGTCGCCCGACGATGCACTGGTCGCACCTATGATGGAAATGTATGCCGAAAGAGGAAAGAACGCTCTGTATGACTGGGGGATAGGGCAGTTTTGTGTGCCGCGTCATGCGTCCGGAACCAATCTCTTATTTGCCGATTACAGCGTTCGCAACGTCGATTTGCCGGAGTTATGGACACTGAGATGGCATCGTCAATTTGACACGAATAACAGATTTGCCAAGGACCCCTCGCGGTTGCCCGCTTGGGTGCGAAAATAGGGACTGTGGAGAAAAACAGGGACAGTGGGGCGGTTAAAAAAGTCGATTGATTAAGCAATTCTTTTTCATGCCGCCTGATTCCACAGATTATTTTCTATTTTCCTGTTTTTTTCTTGTCCGAAGTTACTGCAATCTCTCAATACCCGTTTCACCGCAAAAATTGGGTCTGCAAGCCGCAAAAAACACCGTAAAACAGCCGCCAGCCGTTTTCAGATTCATGCAGCCGATAACCTGTAAACCATCGCATGGCCAGATTGACCTGGGCGGTACGCATCAGCTTGCGATCATGAGTAATCCCTTCGAAAAAGCCCGCCGGCATCAACCGTAACGCCGATTCCGGAACCAACGACGACAGCGGCCCGGCCACAAACAAATCTTCCTGCCAGCGTTCCTGCTTACCTATCACAAAACCTCCATGCTTGATATTATTCCTTGATCACAGTATGATGGTTATTATACAGAAAGCATGGGACTTTTTCAACAGCCCCACTGTCTCCGGTTTTGGATTCTAAATTTGCCAGGCTGTATTAAGGCACATAAGGCGTTAACAGACCTCTGTAGGGCAGGACAGTCATCCTTAGATGCGTACAGCCGTAGGGCACCAGCTTGATTGATTCAACCGGCGGTTCAAGCCTGTTTTCCAGCGTGTAAGGATCCGGCAGCGGCGGAGTGCTCTTAAATGGACCCCAATCCCATGTACTATATTGGCGTTTGTCTCTTTGCACATAAGGATCTTTGGGGACAAGCACTTTGTCGTTGACCGTCAGATTCCAGTCCCTGACTTTTCTTGCCGGTACTTCTATTTCCATAGCAGGCTTATCCGACGCCCATGGGTCGTCACCAACCTCATTGTATTTAACATTTAATCCCCAGATATTTTCCTCGTTGACATTTGAAGCATAGTTCCAGTCGCCTGCTGGATACACTTCCCAGTGAGGGAATGCCTCGGTAGAATGCTCATCTACAGGCAGCGATTTCCATTGTTCTTTTATCGGCATGGAGAATACAAGCGAACCGCGTTTAACCGCCACCCCCCCGCGGTCACGATAGTCAAGTTCCAGATTCGCAGGCAGTTTCAACGTGACTACATCACCTTTTTTGAACATGCGGTCAAGCTTGAAAAACGTCCCTCGCTCTAAATCGACATTCACCTTCTCGCCATTGACCATCAGCTCTGCTTTAAAGCACCAATATGGAATTCGCAGATGCAGAGTAAATTGTGTTTCCTGGGCTGCGTCGATATTAAAATCAATCACATCAGAAAACGGATAGCTTGTTTTTTCGGTAATAACCACTTTTTGGCCGTTTATTTCCGTCGTCAGCATGGATGGTCCATAAAATGCTGCGACCGGATTATTCTGTTTGTCGCGAAGCCACATTCTTGCAATATAGTTTGGCAGAAAACGCATCACATTGCCGGTGCAGCACTCAGTACTGTGGCTTGCTCTATAAGCCATATAGTTTGTACCGCGGCACATGGGGCGGTTTACTGATTTGGAATCACATATAAACTGATTGGCTGAGCTAAAATACTGATGCGCCTTAAAATCTTTCTTTATGCAGCCCATACCAGCGTTAAATACAGCCTTTTCAATCTTATCTGCCCATTCGGCCTGCCCGGTCGCCATCAAAAGATATCCCAGACTCCATGTGTAATCCGATACATTGCATGTCTCCGTCATAGCCAGCTCGTCTTTGCCGCGCAAAAACTCTTCACAAGAAGGAGCTCCGCTGGCGAGCATATGAAACTTATCCATTTTACGTACGGCATTAATCGACGCTTTTAGATATTTTTCATTGCCGGTAACTGAATAAACAATAACAGGTATCTTCCAGCCTTCATTGTACGAGACCCCGTGTGTCAGCGGCGGTACATCGGATAACATTCCTGTTACAGATCCGTCTATATAAGGGTTGCTTAACTTATCTTCCCAGCACATGGCTTTTTCAAAAGCAGATTGAGCTGTTTTGAGTACGCCGGGATTGCCGGTTCGTGCATAAAGCCAAACTATAGTTTCAATATTCAGTGCGTTGCGCCCCGAAGCGTACTTATCTGATGTCGCCATGAAATGTTTGGTTAGAGCATCCAGTATCGCAGGGTCTTTCGTTACATCGTAATGAGCCATGACTGCTCGGAAAAAGACCGCAAAAGGCCAGTAATTATTATGTATATCAGATCCTGTGCGAAGCTGCGGAGGACCTATATAGCCGTCTTCAGAAGCATGTGTCAATACATAGTTCACCTGCTTGAGTGCGCGGTCGCGAAGAGCTTCATCTTTACTCAGATAGCCGCACCGCAATGCTCCGTCAACCCAGTAGCCGGTCTGCTCAAACGGCCACCAGGCTTCGCCGTTCCTGAATTTAAGCTCGTAGTCCGCCCAGCCCTGCGTATTATAAGGATAGCCCGAGGCCTCGATGTTCCCACACAAACCTTTGGCCTGTTTATTCATCCATGTTTCCAGCCAGCCTTCAGGGGCTATATCTGAAATATCCTGCTGATAAAACTGCCCATACGGCTGATTCTTCAGTATCTCGTCGTAAATCTTCTTGTCGGACGCACAGGCCGTACTTACTAAACACAAAGCCGTAATTACAAAATACTTTTTAATGCGATGACGCATAATTTTCTCCTAACAAAATTAATTTTATTCGGTCTTCTTGACTAATACGCCAAAACATCCGCTGTATTGGTGCCGCCGAAATAATTAAAGGGGTCAGACACCTTTTCACAGAACTCATTTTATAGCAATGGCTTATCTGTATTGCCTTTTATTCTTTTTGTCTTTTCATCCATCTTCAAGTCCGCCATTTTTCGAATCCCTTTTCGCACGCTATTGTACCCCCATTTTCTTTTCCATACAAGACATTTCTGCACCATAAAAGCATAAAAATTCCACTTCTGACCCTTGGCTTCTTTTTTTGTATTCCTGTATTCCCGTATTCCTTCATTCTTGAGTTCTTATGTTCTTTTCCCTCATAACTCCAGTAAATCCCCCCAAAAAATAACGACTTACAACAGGACAATTCCCCGCTTTTTTGCTCTTTACCGACATACGATTTTCAAATTCGTGTGTCATTTTAGCGCCAATTGCGCTAACACTATCCTGCTATCGGCCAAAAAAATAAAAAAATTTTCACCCTTATCCCACAACGACTTACGTCATTTGGCTCCCCCAAAAATTCAGAATTTTCAGTCCAAAAACGTACAATCGCCCCTAATACGGGGGGGACATTTTATTGTAAATTGGAAATTTGAGAGTGAAAAAGGAAGAGAAAAATGAACAACAAAAATCGTGTGCCACCTTCAAGCGCAGCTTGTGGGTGCTTGCTCACAACGTGTGGCACGTCCCCGCACAGTCATGCAAGGGAAAGTTGCGTTACGAGTCATGAAGCAATTGAAGAAAAAAATCTTCCCGTTTTTCCTGCTCTTCATGGGTGACCTATTAACCCCTGTCTTCCTCTGTGGAAAAAAATAGAAAATAGAAAATCAAAAATTCAAAGGAGCCCCCAAATGGTCAGTATCAAAAAAATCGAAGCCAACCGTCAAAATGCCCAAAAATCCTCTGGCCCCAAAACCCCGCAGGGCAAAGCCAAAGCCTCGCAAAACGCAGTCACCCACGGCCTAACCTCGCAGCGCCCCGTCTTAGCCATCGAAGACAAAGACGAATTCGACGCCTTCGCCAACGAAATCCTCGTCTGGCTCGACCCGCAAAATCCGATTGAAACCCTGCTCGCACGCCGTGTCGCAATCCTCTCCTGGCGGATGCAGCGTGCATCCGTCTATGAGACACTCGTCCTCGACAATCTCTTAAATTCCAACTCCGGCGACGAACCCGACCCCGACACCCACCTCGGCCAGGTCCTCGCCGCCGACTTCCAAAATCAGCAAACCCTCACCAAAGTCCAGAACTACGAAACCAAAATCGAGCGTTCCATGCTCCGCTGCCTAAACACCCTAAAACGTATCCGAGATAGCAAGTTACTCACGTACTCCAAAATCACCGACTACGTCCGCGGCGGCGACGAAATGCCCGAACCCTACTTCCAGGACAAAAACGCAGAACCGAAATTCCCCGACCACCTCGAAAACCGAATGAGCTGCCGCAAACCCAAACAAAAAAAACAAAACGAACCCAATGTAGACGATGCTTCCAGCGTCGCTCTTTTACAAAACAATTCCCCACTCTGTTCCCCTGTGCCCTATGCGGCAGAAAAAAATCCGCAAAACGAACCCATTTCACGGGAGGGGGTCTTAAATTCCGACATACCGCAGGCATCCGACTCGTCTACGAACTCCGAACTAAGAACTACGAACTTTTGCCAAAACGAACCCATTTCTGAAATCGAAAATCGAAAATCGGAAATGGAAAATCCCCCAACTTCCCCCATCGGCAATGACTTCGAGTTCTACCCCCGCTGGGCCAACGTCGTCCTCAACGAAGTCGGCTACTCCGAAAAAGCCCGCAGGAAAATGACCAAAGTCGAACGCGAAGAAGCCGCCGACCGCGTCCTGATGGATCTCAAAGACCCCAAACAATACCTATTCGACCGCGCCCTGATCTTCTACCCCAACCAAAAAAATCAAAACGAACCCAAATCTTGTGATAAGCTTCCGCTTATGCTATAACGTGTCCATCTGAAAACAGGTTGAAATAGGAAAACAAAGCCAATGAAGGTATTAGTTGCCGAAAAATGCGGGTTTTGCCCCGGCGTCCGCAATGCGATTGATCTGGCGAAAAAGACGCTGGCCGAACAGAAAAAAGTCTATAGCTTAGGTCCAATTATCCATAATGAGGATGTGGTCAAAGAACTCGCACAATCCGGGCTTTGCACCGTCGAATCGGTCGAGCAGATTCCCGGCGGAACGGCTCTAATCCGCTCCCACGGCGCCACCCAAAAGGAGCTGGAAATACTCCACAATAAAGGCCTCAGCATCGTTGATGCCACGTGTGTACTGGTTAAAAGGGTGCAAAAAATTGCCCGACAGCTTCACGAAGAAGGCTACCATGTTATTATTATTGGCGACAAAAACCATCCTGAAGTCAAAGCCGTCGTCGGCTCTGCCGAGGGGGTCGAGGTTTTCGGCGATGAGTCCGATTTAGATAAGCTTAGAAATCACAAGAAGTTAGGTGTAATTTGCCAAACCACCCAAAGCCCGGACTATTTTGCCTCCATGATCGGCGTTATCGGCAAGTTGCCCTTTTCAGAAATCAAGATTATCAATACACTATGTCGTGAAACCAAAGATCGGCAGGAAGCCGCCGTCAAACTCTGTCGGCAAGTCGATATTATGTTCGTCCTTGGCGGCCTCCACAGCGCCAACACTCGCAAACTGGCCGAATTATGCAAAAAGCATAATTTACAAACGTATCATTTGCAAAATTGGGAAGAACTTGATATAAGGACTCTTTCCGGAAAACGGGTGGCGGGCATTACCGCCGGAGCCTCGACGCCGGATGAGGTTATTCGGGAGTTTGTCGAAAAGCTCGAAGCCTTTATTGGATAGAAATAGTTTGCTCTGGCGACGTAGTCAGGGCGATTTTTAACCCTAACAAGGTTATAGGTACGGATGCGTGTATGTGAGGCACATCCGTGGCCTTAAAAACACTCACAGGAGTATTTTTTATGGTAGACAGAAATTTAGTAATCAAACTTGGCATCACGGACGCGCAGTTGGAGGCGGAATTGGCCGAACTCTATACCGCCGAACATCATCAGCTTCTCGAAAAGGCCCTCGACAAAAAGGTCGAATCGCTGACCCCCGGTACCATTGTTACCGGCAAAATCGTCGGTATGGCCGGCAATGATGTCGTCGTCGAACTGGGACTTAAGAGCGAAGGGATGCTCGAAGCGACCGAATTTGACAGCCCCGATGAAATCGTCGTCGGCAAAGAAATCGAAGTGCTTCTGGAAGAAATGGACGCAGAAAACGGTCTTGTTTTATCCAAACGCAAAGCCGACCGCATCCGCGGCTGGGAACGCATCACCACCACCAAAAAAGAAGGCGATTTGGTCAAAGGTATCGTCAGCCGCCGCATCAAGGGCGGGTTGCTCATCGATATCGGCGTGCCGGTATTTTTGCCCGCCTCGCAGGTTGACATCCGCAAGCCCGGCGACATCAGCCGCTTTATCGGTCAGGAAATCGAGTGTAAAATCCTCAAGATCGATACTGAAAATCACAATATCGTCGTCTCTCGCCGCAAGCTCATTGAAGAAGATCGTCAGGCCAGCAAAGACAAGCTGCTGCATGAAATTGAAGTCGGTCAGATTCGCAAGGGCGTGGTCAAGAATATCGCCGATTTCGGTGTGTTTGTCGATCTGGGCGGTCTCGATGGCCTGCTGCATATCTCCGACCTCAGCTGGGGTCGCGTTGCACATCCCTCCGAAGTCGTACAGATTGATCAGGACATCGAATGTATGGTTATCGGCGTCGATCGCACCACCGAAAAAATCTCGCTGGGTCTCAAGCAGAAACAGCCCAGCCCGTGGGCGAATGTCGATGCTCGCTTCCCCGTCGGCAGCCGCGTAAAGGGTACGGTTGTCAATATTATGAACTATGGCGCGTTTATCCGTCTGGACGAGGGTATCGAAGGCCTGATTCACATCAGCGAAATGAGCTGGACCAAACGCGTTGGTCATCCTTCCGACATTCTTCAGGTCGGTCAGGAAATCGACATCGTTGTGCTGGATGTCAACAAAGAAAAACAGGAAATCTCGCTGGGTCTTAAGCAGCTTGAAGCCAATCCGTGGACGATTGCCGGACAGAAGTACCCGGCCGGTACGATGGTCAATGCCAAAGTTACCAGCCTGACCAACTACGGCGCCTTTGTGGAAATCGAACCGGGTATTGACGGCTTGATTCACATTTCTGACTTAAGCTGGACGAAGAAATTCAATCACCCCGGCGAATGCCTGCAAAAAGGTCAAGAAGTTCGCTGTGTCGTGCTGGAAGTCGACGAAGACAAACGCCGCATCTCGCTGGGCATCCGGCAGCTGACCGAAGACCCATGGTTCCGCGCGATTCCGGAAAAATACATCCCCGGCCAGATTGTTCGCGGCAAGATTACCAAGTTGACTAACTTCGGCGTGTTTGTCGAATTGGAAAACGAACTGGAAGGTCTGCTGCATATCTCGGAACTTTCCGACCAGAAAATCGAATCGCCGCAGGATATTGTCAAAATCGGCGACGATGTCGAAGTTAAGATTTTACGTGTTGACACGGATGCCCGCAAGATCGGCTTAAGTCTGCGTCGTGTTCAGTGGGCCGCTGAAGATCAGGCCAAGGATATCCCGGCCATCGAAATGCCGGATGTTCCGACCCCGGCACCGGCTCCGCAGCGTCGCGGTGGGCTCGATGGTCCGCTGATGCCGCTGTAAGTCATTTCTATGTAATGACTTAAATTTTAAATCCGTAGTCTTACGGATATGGTTAAGACCCCGGTTGTTTTTGGCCGATAAAGACCACAGGTACAAGGGCAGGATTGCCCTGACCTGTGGTCTTATTTTATTGGCTAAGTCGGGAACGAACACGGACGCTCTTTTTCGACCCTTCCGTGATGGAAAGGCAACACGATGGCTTTCGATATAACCATAAAAGAGTATCTCAAGGAAATTGACGATTCGCCCCTGCTGACTTGGGATGAGGAAAAAGAGCTGGCGAAAGCGATTCAGGAGCGGTCTGATTTGGAGGCTCGTGACAGGCTGATTCGGAGCAATTTACGGCTGGTGGTCAACATCGCCAAGAAGTTTTCCGGACGCGGGCTGACGCTCGGCGACCTGATTGAAGAGGGCAATCTCGGCCTGCTCCGTGCGGTCGATACCTTTGACTCGGAACACGGCGTGCGTTTCAGTACCTATTCGGCGTGGTGGATCAAGCAATCCATTAAACGGTCGATTCTGAATAATTCCCAGCCGATTCATATCCCGACGTATATGGTTGAGCTAATCAACCAGTGGCGGCATACTTACGCCGATCTCGAATCCAAGCAGGGCTGTACCGTCAGTCTCGAGGATATGGCCGCGGCGATGAAAGTTCCCGTTCGCAAAGCCCGGGCGATCCGTGAGATCGTCAGTGTTGTCGATTTGGGCTTTCAGCGCGATTCGTACAACGACAACGCCGGGCTCGATGAGTCGATTGAAGATGACCACGTCGGCCAGCCGGAAGATGAATTGGGCTCAGATGAGGAACTGGCCAAGGCCGTTGAGTTGCTGGATCAAATCGACCCGCGCGAGGCGGAAGTGCTGCGTCTGCGATTCGGCCTGGACGGTCAGGACTCGCTAACCCTCAAAGAGATTGGTGAAAAATTAGGCCTCACCCGCGAGCGGGTTCGTCAAATCCAGCGTAACGCGCTGGCACAGCTTAATGAGCTGATTAAATCATAGCCGTCCCATTTACATCCTAAACAGCATACCCAGAGGAGTCTTAACCGACTCCTCTTTTTTTTGTCCCTTTTTACGCCGGATTCCCGCCTGGGCCAGGCCAGGCGCTTGGCAGGAAAGACAACGCGACACCTGACAGTTGGCGAACGTGTTCGAATAGGCCAAAGAATAACAGCCAAGGATATAAGTTGCATATTGTGTCCAACTGTGATATTGTGTATAGAGCTATCCTTAATACAAAAGCAAGATGCGGAAAACGCGTTGTCATGATTTATGTTGGATTTTAATATGAATAAAAAGTTAAACGTCTTGCTTGTCAACCCGGAAGTGCCGAACACGTTCTGGAGTCTAAAAACGGCCTTAAAGTTTGTTTCCAAAAAGGCGATTCTTCCGCCTTTGGGGCTGCTTACGGTGGCGGCGATGCTGCCGGAATCGTTTGAGAAAAAACTGGTGGATATCAATGTTACTGCTTTGCACGACCGGGATATCCTCTGGGCGGACTATGTTTTCATTACCGGTATGGCCATTCAAAAAAAATCTGCGGATGAAATAATCGAACGCTGTAAGAGACTGAATGTGAAAATCGTTGCCGGAGGACCGCTGTTTACCGCCTTTCCCGAAGCCTATCTGAATGTTGACCACCTGATCCTCAAAGAAGCGGAAATCACGCTGCCTGCTTTTTTGAGAGACCTCGAAAATGGATGCCCCGAGCCCTATTATACGACACGTGAAAAACCCGACCTGAAAGAAACTCCCATTCCGCAGTGGGACCTGATTAATATGAAAAAATACGCCCTGATGGGCATTCAATATTCCCGAGGGTGTCCCTTTAATTGTGATTTTTGCGATGTGACACGACTTTTCGGGCATGTTCTGCGTACCAAAACGACGGTGCAGATTATCGCTGAACTGGACAGTCTCTATACGGCCGGATGGCAAGGTGAAATATTTTTCGTGGATGATAACTTCATCGGGAAAAAGGAAAAACTTAAAAAAGAACTGCTGCCTGCAATGATTGCGTGGATGGACCTTAAAAACCATCCGTTCTGCTTTAATACTCAGGCTTCGATGAATCTTGCCGATGATGAGGAGTTGATGCGGTTGATGGTTTTGGCGGGTTTTGACTGCGTATTTGTCGGGATTGAATCGCCGGACGAGATAAGCCTGGCCGAATGCAATAAAACACAAAACACCGGACGCAACATTGTTGCCGCAGTCAAAAAAATTCAGCAGTTTGGAATGCAGGTGCAGGCTGGGTTTATCGTTGGTTTTGACACCGACAAACCGAGTGTGTTTGACAAAATGATAGACCTGATTCAGGACAGCGGCATCGTTACCGCGATGGTGGGTTTGCTCAATGCTCCGCGTGGAACGACGCTCTACAAGAAGCTGATGAGCGAAAACCGGCTGACGAAACCGTCCACGGGAGACAATATGGACTGCAGCATGAATTTCGTCCCCCTGATGGATATGCACGATCTCCAGAAAGGCTACTATAAAGTACTCTATACGATCTACTCACAGAAATACTATTACAACCGGATTAAAACCTTTCTGGAAAACTACAATTTTGGCGATATGCCTCCGCTGAAAATGCGATATTCCGGCGTGATGGCCTTTCTGAGGTCTATATGGCAAATCGGGATGATAGAAAAGGGTAAAATGTACTATTGGAGGCTTCTCTTTTGGTCGCTCAAAAAACCGCAGCGATTGCCATTGGCGGTGCGTTTTTCCATCTATGGGTTTCACTTTCGCAAGATGCTAAAAAACATTCAACCTCAGTAAATAAACTTTGTCGGAGAACAAAAATTTTCACTTTGCCGCTGAAAAGCAATTTTTAGAGAAACGCTTTATATGTGATCTAACGTACTGTTTTAAAAGAGTTATTGGAATTTAAATTGAGGAAACCGATGGAATCAAGAATTAGCGAATTTCAAAAGATGTCCTATGGGATGTTTATTCACTACGGCCTGTATTCCCAGTTAGGTTGCGGCGAATGGGTCATGGACCGGCGCCCCATCCCTTTTGGTGAATACAAAAAACTTAAAGACCGCTTTACGGCTTCGGATTTCAGCGGCAGAGAAATTGCGAAACTGGCTCGTCTGTTCGGTATGAAGTATATCTGCCTGACTACGCGACACCATGACGGCTTTAGCCTGTACGATACCCGTGGGTTGAATGAGTTTGATGCGCCGCATAGCCCGGCGGGGCGCGATTTGATTGAAGATTTTGTTTCGGGCTGCAGGGCTGAGGGTATCATTCCTTTTTTCTATCATACGACGCTGGATTGGTCGCAGCCGTGTTTTGAAACGGACTTTAACGCCTATCTGGATTACTTGAACAAGTCGGTCGAGATTTTATGCCGAAATTACGGTCGGATTGGCGGATTCTGGTTTGATGGCAATTGGAGCAAACCAAACGCCGACTGGAAAGAAGATGTGTTCTATGGAATGATTCGAAAATATCAGCCGGATGCGATCATTGTCAATAACACCGGCCTGAACGCCAGAGGACAGACCGGCCACCCGGAGATTGATGTGGTGACGTATGAGCGGGGACGTCCCGATTCACTTCCGGCGGCTTGTCAGGACGGCAGACGCATCGCCGCCGAGATGTGCCTGACGATGAACCAGCACTGGGGAATCGCCAAAAATGATTTTCGTTTTGTTTCTCCCAAAGATCTTGTTGAAGATTTGTGTGCCTGCCGAAAAGTCAACGCCAATTTGCTGTTAAATGTTGGTCCGACGGCGGAAGGGCGAATCGGCGACTATGAGATGGCGGCGCTGAAGATCGTCGGTCACTGGGTGGCGCTGTATGCCGATATTCTTTGCTGCGGCCAACCGTGTCATGTCCAAACTGAATCGGACAAAGATTTTGTCCTGCAATACAACAGGGATTATTATGTATTTATCCATGATTTGCCGATTTCAGGAGACGAAAACGTCAGTCTCAATAAGTCGGTCAAAGGGTGGGTTAAACTTACGGGCGTAGAGGGCAAAATCAAAGAGGCGGTCTGGATCGACAACGCGGCAGAGCTGGAGTTTAGGCAGGATATGGCTGCCAAAACCGCCGAATTTCAAGCTACCCATTACCATTACGGCACCGATTTAGTGGTCCGGGTTGCCAAAATCAAAATGGCATAAACTGACTTTTGAGAAAAAGGGAAATTCCATGTCTATCCCTAAAAAAAACGAGTCCCTGTTTATTTTGGTTTTGTGTCTTTCGGGTTTATGGGCAGCACCGTGCAGGGCGGAGGAGAAAAAAAAGATTACCCACGGTCATGCTCGATATCAAGGCCAAAATAGCCAAGAAAGAAAGAGATACTTTAATAATTTTGGTAACACTTTAGCCGTGTGTAAAATTTAGCATTATGTCGCCCCCCACGCCTACGCGGGGGCAGGCTTTTCAGGGCTTGATTTTGATTTGATGCCTACCCAGGGCGTTGCCCTGGGCTGATATATTATGCCCCTTTGGGGCGGTAACAGAACAACAAGAACAATAACTATCAACTGCATTTAGCTAAAATGTTACTAATTTTGAAGAAAGATTAAACATCATCAAGAATTGATTCTTACGGAGGTAGTCCTTGGAACAGTTTACAATGCATCTTATTTCAGGCACTCACTGGGACAGAGAATGGCGTCATACCGCTGAACAGTCAAAGCCGCGTCTGGTCGATTTGGTTGAAAGCATTTTAAATGTTTTGGAAAAGAACGATTCCTATAAATCGTTCTGTCTGGATGGCGGCTCTGTCGTGATCGAGGATTATCTTTCTGTAAAGCCTGAAAATAAAGAACGGCTCACAAAACTTATCAAGGCCGGTCGCATCCAGCTTGTAAACTGGTACACCCTGCCGGATATGTTTACGGTTGCCGCTGAATCTATTATTCGCAATATCAAACTTGGGCAAAGCATGGCCGCCGAATTTGGCGGCACCATCAAATCCGGTTATACCGCAACATCGTACGGCCAAACTTCACAATTGCCTCAAATTTACAGCGGCTTTGGTATCACCAATGCGATCTTCTACAGGGGCACTAACAAGTATTTCCTAAAACCGCTGTTTTTATGGCAAAGCCCTGACGGCTCAACAATTTATACGCTTAGAACATTTGACGAAGTAACCAGAACCAACTGGTTCTTCTATGTCCATCAATTGCTGGTGCTGGGCAAGACCGCCCGTTCATTGTCGAACACATTCAAAACAGAGGAGCTGCCGGTCCATTTCTGTGATGACCGTAACTATGAGCGTGCCCTGACGCTGCTTCATGAAAAAGCTGATTTTGACAGGAATCCACAGGCCCTGAAGACCGCACTTGAGACCCTATTGAATCAGGCAATGCCATACCAGGTTGGCAAGCATTTGCTGGCAATGAATATGGAGGATAATGACACACCATTCGAAAAACTGCCTGAAATGGTTTCAGCCCTCAATGCAGTTGCAGATAATGTGGTTATCAAGCAATCGACCCTGGATGAATACATGGCAAGCATCATTGCCGACACCGACTCGAAGCTTGTGCCTTTGCATAAAGGGGAACTGCGTCTGACAGCGGTGGAGCCCGGATTTAATGGTCTTTTGGGAGCAACCCATTCATCGAGAATAAAATTAAAACTGCTCAATGATGAGTGTGAGAACATTTTACTCAACCACGCTGAACCGCTTGCATCATTTGCGTTCTTGCTTGGTATAGAATACCCGAAGAACTTCCTGGATCGGGCATGGCGGTTTCTCCTGCAAAACCAGGCTCATGACAGTATTTGCGGCGCTGCTGTTGATGAGGCGCATGAAAACAATCTTTACAATTATTCTGCCGCCAGGACGATCGGCGCCGAAATTGCTGCCCGCAGTGCAATATCATTATTTAAGAATATCAATACGGCCCAGAATTTCAAGGAAGGCGATTTCCCGTTCGCAGTATTCAACACACTGTCTTTCTCGCGAAAGCGTGTGGCGCAATTTGTTCTTGATTTACCTCAAATGGGTGGTTCTGAAGGCGTTGCGGATATCTGTTCCGGAGCAGGGGCTGCCAGCAAGGAAGTCGAGTATTACGATATCGTGGATGATCGGGGAGCCATCGTCGATCATGTTGAACTGAGCAAGGAAAAGATTCAGATTGGCGTTGAACGAGAACTGGATTGCAAAGGCATCAAGCAGCAGATGATCCGGCGAAGAGTGCTGATTCCGGTGGAATTGCCCGGCCTGGGCTATAGAACCTATGCACTGCGGCCGCGCGGCCCCCAATATAAAAAAGAGCTTGCCCCTGGCCCTGATCGTTTGCTTCTCGCCCGAGAAAATGCTGTGCTTGAAAACGAGCACTTGAAAGTTACGATCAATCCTAATGGCACATTTTCGCTTTTGCACAAGAAAACCGGCCATCTGATGGAAAATCAGCACTACTTTACTGATAATGGTGAGACCGGCCCTGCCCACATGTCAATTCCTCCTCAGCGTGACAATACTGTAACAAGCTTCTGTTCATGTGCCGCCATTACCATGCTGGAATCAAATCCTCTCCGCGGCTGCTACCGGATCGATATCGAGTTAACCGTACCGGCAGCCGCGACGCTTGACCGGCGCGACCGCCTGACCGAGACTCGCAAAATCGGAATATCAACCTGGCTGACGCTTGAAAAAGACTCTCGGTACCTAAAGCTCAAAACGTGCCTGACCAATACTGCCAGAGACCACAGGCTTAGAGTCAATTTTCCCACGGGGATCAAAACCGATCATATTGACGTTGAAAGTGCATTTGCCATCGAAAAACGCTGTGTGCGGTGGATCCCTACCGGCGACAATAGCGAAAAATGTTATCCATTCCAACCCATGCAGAATTTCGTCGACATCTCTGATGGGCACTGCGGGTTGGCCTTTTTAAGCCGGGGACTTCGAGAATATGAAGTCAAAGACGATGCCGAAAGAACCCTTGCAATCACACTGATTCGCACCCAGCGAGCCTATATGACTGCCAATATGGATATGACACCTGATGAATTCGACAAATATACCGGTTGTCATTCGTTTGGCCGGCACGAATACCATTACGCCCTGTATCCCCATGTTGGCAATTGGCAGCAGGCACAAGTCCTTCAGGCTGCCTATGACCACAAGGGGGATATTGATGCGTTACAGGGAGTCCCGAACAGTCACGGCATGCTGCCTTCTACGGGTAATTTTTTGACGGTTACCCCCTCCGATAAACTGGCGATTTCGGCAATCAAGCTGGCTGATGATGGAACCGGTTTGATTATTCGGCTTTGGAACCCCTCCGATAAACAGGTTGAGACCACGATCGATTGTCTTGTGTCAGTCGCATCAGCTCACCGATGCACAATGAATGAAGCTATTGTGGAAAATCTGCACCTATCAAATAATTTGGCTGCGATCACAGTAGGTCCATACGCGATTGAAACCTGTCTTTTAAAAATAAAATAAATAAAGGATTGGCCGATAAAAACAGGACAAATTGTTTTCTCACAGATTGTGGATTTCTTGCCACAGTGGGAGTTTGGTAGTTTTCACACGCGATATCAGGGCAATCGCAAAACACAGATGTTGTATTTTACCCGAAAAAAGTTATACGGAAGGTTATACGCGGCCTGATTTGCTGTCAAATGACCCAACAAATAAAGCCTTGCAAGTCATTTTCCTGCAAGGCTTTATAGGAATTCGGAGAAACAGGATTTGAACCTGCGACCTCTGCGTCCCGAACGCAGCGCTCTACCAAACTGAGCTACTCTCCGGCTGTGAAAGGGGGGAATTATATACCGACTTTCGACGTAATGCAAGCTACATTATGAAAATTGGATCCACATCGTAATAAATTCCCACGGCCGGGCGGATGGGGGACTGGGTGCGTATTTCCGTCAAAAACCGCTGCAAATCTGCCGCCGTAGGTGCCTGGAGTATGATTTGCAGGCGATGAAATCGTTGGATTCGGCTGATGGTCGCCGGCATCGGCCCGCGAATCTTGATATCCATTCCCAGTCGCTGGACGGTTAAATCCAGTTGCTGACGCAGATTTTTTCCAGCTTTTTCAAGCATTTCAAACTTGACATGCCGCATCTGGATTATCGCCATCCGCCAGTAGGGCGGCAGAAAACAGGCTTTGCGGTGTTCCAGTTCGTCCTTAACAAAACCCGCAAAGTCGTATTTGAGGGCGTATTTGATAGCCGGGGCGTCGGGCAGCAGGGTTTGCACCAATACCCGACCCGGTTTATCCCCTCGGCCGGCGCGTCCGGCAACCTGGCTAAGAAGCTGGAATGTCCGCTCATTGGCACGAAAGTCCGGCAGAGTGAGCGCCGTATCGGCGCTGATGATTCCGACGAGAGTTACATTTGGGAAATGCAGTCCCTTGGCGAGCATTTGCGTGCCGGCGAGAATATCGATTTTGCCAGCGGCAAAGTCATCGAGTAGGGCGTAGTAATCCTGCCCATCCATCGAATCGCTGTCGATGCGGCGAATCCGCGCCTGCGGCAGGCGAGCGTTGAGTTCTTCTTCGAGTCGTTGTGATCCCAAGCCGATCATCGTCATCGGCTTTTGGCATAGCGGGCAGTGTTTCGGCACAAGTGTTTTGGACAGGCAATAATGACAAATCGCGTAGCCGCTGCGGATGTGCTGTCCGATGGCGGTATCTTCGGGCTGTTCCATCTCCGGCTTTTTGTGGAATGTCAGCGTTACATCGCAGTTCATACAGTGCAGCGTATGGCGGCAACTGGGACAATAGACGAAATTGCTGTAGCCGCGGCGATTGAGCAGAACTATCGCCTGCTCCTGTCGCTCAAGAGTTGTCTGAAGTTCTTTGAGCAGGGCGGGGCTGAGGATATGCGGGCCTTTTTGTCCGGTGTTGTGAAATGCCTGCGTCATATCAACAAGCTGCATCCGGGGCATCGGCATCTTCGTTACCCGATGCGGCAATTCCATCAGCGTATAAAATGGCTTCGTTTGGCAATTGGTCAGTGTTTCCAGCGAGGGCGTAGCCGAGCCAAGCAGGCAATGGGCATTGGCCAACTGTGCACGCTTGATCGCGACATCTCGCCCATGGTAGCGGGGGATGGTATCCTGCTTGTAACTGGATTCGTGTTCTTCGTCGACGACGACTAAGCCGAGGTTCGTCAGCGGGGCGAAGATTGCCGACCGGGCGCCGATGACCACATCGGCCTGTCCGTTTTTGATCACTTGCCACTGGCTGTTGCGCTGCGGCGGCGTTAAGGCCGAGTGCAGGACGGCGACTTTTTCAAATCGCGAGCGAAACCGCTCGACGGTTTGTGCTGTTAGTGCGATTTCCGGCAGCAAGACGATGGCGGTTTTGCCCTGCCGGATGCAGGCTTCGATGGCGCGGATATAGACTTCGGTTTTGCCGCTGTCGGTTACGCCGAACAGCAGGGTTACGCCGAATGTATCGGAATGAATCTGAGCCGAAAGATGGTCAATCGCCCTCGCTTGGTCGTCGTTGAGGATGACTTCTTTGCCGCTGTATTCAAGGCCTTTGGGGATCGCCGGCAATGACCAGATGACCCGCCTTGCCGCGACACGGACTAAACCTTCGCGAATGAGCTGCTTGAGCGGGCTGACCTTGCAGTCGGCCTGACGCAGGAGAGAATCTTTTTCGAGGGCCTTAGCTTCGTCGAAAACCTCAAGTGTTTGCAGGATGTTGAGAATCGCCATCTGTTTTTTGCTCTTGACGGCGGCGAACGCTTCGGTTTGGGTTTGATCCAGATAGAAAAATTGCCGGGTCTTGGCGCCGGCGTCGTGCTTGACTGCCGCCGGGATTATCGCCGCCAGTACCTGTCCGAGGGGGCAGATGTAGTATTCGGCAATCCACCGCGCCAGTGCCATTAATTGGTCGTTTAAAAGGGGGGCGGGGTCTAAAATTTTCCGGATGGATTTGAGCTTGAATCGCCTGCTTTTTTGGATGGCGTCCGGGTCGGTCAGTACCTCCAGTACAAACGCGGCAACCAGCTTGTTGTTTTTGCCAAAGGGGACTTCCACCCGCTGGCCTACGGCAGCCGTACCGAATCCCTCCGGCAGCAGGTAGTCAAACGCACTGTCGGCACCGGTATCGACGGCCACACGAACAACCTGCCCCGGCTGGTCAGGCAACCCGTCGCCCATGTCAAATAGAAGTCTTGTTTTATCTTTTTTAACCACAAAGGCCTTTTTTAAAGTGGAGGTATTGTATAGGGGTTATCGGTTCGAGGCAATGGAGACTTGTAAATCAAATCGTTGCTGCCCGAAATTGAGGTATAGGGATGACAGAAAATAATCTCATACGCCCACATCTATCCCACTTTGTTTTAAAATTATTCTTGCCTTGTATTTTGGGGGCAGGTACAATTGCCTCGAAAATGTTGCAATTGTCGATGCGTTATGTATAGTTTGTGAAATTAGTAAATATCCGCAATTATTTTGAGTCGTTGCGGGCGTAGCTTAGTGGTAAAGCTCCAGCCTTCCAAGCTGGTCATGTCGGTTCGATTCCGATCGCCCGCTGTGTGTCAGGAACTGACACCACCTGCCAGCGGTTGCCTATCTATCGCATTTTCATACACTTACGGCGACATATTTCAAGACAGACATAACCTCCGCCAAAAGAACATTTGCGTTCATTTTTCGCATATTTATCCTTTGCATTTCTATTCTCCGCTAATCCTTTTTATAAACGGTCTTCAAGATAACAAGATATTTTATTATTATGAAAGCAGAAAAGTCCATTTCTGAATTTCATCTCCTGGCTTCAGTTTTTTTAATTGAAATTTGCTTGAGGTATAAATTTCGCCTGTTATAATCTATAAAAACGTTTTTTTGATTTTTAAAGTATCTAAGTTAAGAATTAAATGACAATATTGGGTTCAATGTTTTAGGAAAAAACTATGCAAG
>CAZVXR010000057.1:0-10939 GCA_964630865.1 uncultured Pirellulales bacterium
GGGCTCTGCCCACGCTGTCAAATTATAAAAAGCTGTCAATCAACTCCAAAATCGCAACCGCCAGCTCTTCCTTATCGCCTTTGAGATTAAGTCCCGTAGGGTGGGCTCTGCCCACGCTGTCAAATTATAAAAAGCTGTCAAGCAATTCCATAATCGCAACCGCCAGTTTTTTTTTATCGCCTTTCAGCTTAAGCCAATCGCTTTGCGGGGTTTTGATGAGAATCTGTGATTGGGTTTTGCCGATGACGGTTGGGGCGTTGGCGATGATCATATCGGCGTTTTTGGAAATCAGTTTCTTATTGGCGTTGGCTTTCAGATTCCGGTCTTCCAGGGCGAAGCCTACGACAAATTGTTTTTTCTTATGTTTCCCCGCCCAGGCTAAGATATCTTCGGTTGGCTTAAGCCGCAGCGTCAAAATCCCTTTTTCCTTTTTCCGTTTCACTTTTGACTTTGAAATCGGCGTATAGTCCGACACCGCCGCAGCCATAATCAAGCAATCACACCGCTTGAATGCTTTTTTGACGGCCTTGAACATCTCCGCCGCCGAGACAACGGGCACAACCTTCGCCCCTTTGGGCGGGGTTAAGGTAGTTGGCGCGCTAATCAGCATTACCGAATGTCCGGCGTCGATTGCGGCCTGTGCCAGAGCATACCCCATCCGGCCGGAACTGGCATTGGTGATGTAGCGGACAGGATCAAGATATTCCCGCGTCCCGCCGGCAGTAATAAGAAAATGCAATTTATTTTTAATAGTCATGAGTTGAATTACTTTCCGACGATTTTTGCCGCCGGTTAATTCATTCGACCCCTGCGGGGTCGCGGATGGTAGGTATATTCTTTTCTCCGGGTTTCGCTGCGCTTACCCGGAGCTATTCGGGTTTGACCCCAGAGGGGTCGTATATAATAGCCGGGGGTGTGAACCCCCGGAACGCGATAACTAAAAACGATTCCAAGCCCCAGCGGGGCGACACACTATGAGCTTTTCTACAAAGCAACAATTTACAATTGGGTGATTGTGGCGACAATGTCCGCCACTTCCGCCATCCGGCCTGCGCCGATGTCGCCGCAGGCAAGGCGGCCTTCGCCGGGGCCGATCATTTGGACTTTCAATTCTTTTTTGAGAATGGCAATATTCTTTTGAACCACCGGATTATTCCACATCCGGGTATTCATCGCCGGGGCAAACAGCGTCGGCTTCTGCCAGCAGGCGCACAGCGTCGTACTGAGCAGGTCATCACAAATCCCGCACGCGGCTTTGGCAATGATATTGGCCGTTGCCGGAGCAACCACCACGATATCCGCAATGTCGGCCAGATTGATATGGCTGATTCGGAATTCTTCCGGCGTTGACCACAAACTGGTATGCACGGCATTGCCGGTAACAGCCTCAAAGGTCTTGGCCCCCATCAGCTCACACGCGCTGGCGGTCATAATCGTATGGACGGAGTATCCCTCCGCGGTCAGTTTGCTGGCCAGATCGGCGGCTTTGTACGCCGCGACCCCGCCGCAAACACCGAGAAGAACCGTCCGCTTCGGCTGCGATGGCTTGGGTTTAGCAGCCATCGCTTAGAGTGTAAATTTCTCTTTGGGTTTGCCGACCGGGTTAAGCTCCAGAGCGATCTTGCCCTGACGAATCTCTTCGACGGCGATTTCGATCTGCGTCATTCCTTCTGAATTTTCGATCAGAGGGCGGCTGCCTTCCATCATCTCCAGCATCCGCTTTTGAATCAGCGAGGACAACTTAAACCGTCCGCCGACTTTTTTCAAAACTTCGCCGTCTTTCAATGCTTCAATCATTCTATAATCTCCTGTTATAACTGAACAATATGAACAACTTCATCAATCGCCCGCTCAAGCACATCATTGACCACAAAATGGTCGTAGGCTTTGCGAGCCATTTCAATTTCCCGCTGCGCCGCTTCAATTCGGCGTTTTTTGCTTGCTTGGTCTTCGCCGCGCCCCCGGTTTTCGATCCGGCTTAGCAGGATTTCCACCGTCGGCGGCATAATAAAAACCATCACAGCCTCGGGGTATTGCTGTTTAACCTGCAGGCCGCCCTGCACATCTATTTCCAAAATCACGATCTTGCCGGCCGCAACCGCCGCTTCAACGGGCTGTCTTGGTGTTCCATAATAATTGCCATAGACATTGGCGTATTCAATAAACCCGTTGTCCGCGATCCGCTTCTCAAAGTCGTCTCTGCCGACAAACCAGTAATCTTTGCCGTCAACCTCGGCATTGCCGGGCTTGCGCGTCGTACAAGACACGCTCAAAAACGCACCCGTCCGCTCAATCACCTCACGGCAAATCGTACTTTTTCCGGCGCCGGACGGCCCGCTGATAACCGCTAATTTTCCCTTGCGCTCAGCCATCGGGCTTTATTCCGCGTTCTGGACCTGCTCTTTGATGCGGTCGATGGCGCACTTGATATCAATCACACAGTGGGCAATCGTCGAATCCAGAGCCTTACTGCCGATGGTATTGGCTTCCCGCAGCATTTCCTGCGTAATAAAATCCAGCCGCCGGCCCACCGCCTCGCCTTGCCTGCAGCACAGTTCAAATTGCTGAACATGCGAATCCAGCCGCGTGATTTCCTCATTGATGTCGCTGCGGTCGGCATAAATCGCCACCTCCCGCGCCAGCAAGTCGCTGTCAATCCGCAACTGACCCTGCGACAGCAGTTCATCAACGCGCTTTTTCAATTTCTCGTGATACTCCCGCACCACAACATCTTTGTGCTGCCGAATCGTTTCCAGATCGTCACTGATTTTCCGGCAGTTGTTCAGCAAATCCTCAACCAGCGATTTACCATCTTCCAGCCGGGTCCGCTTGAGCTGATCCATCGCCTCGTCCGTCAGCTTCATAATCGTCCGCTTCATCATCATAAGATGCTCGGCATCGGGAATGACCGGCTGAACAATCCCCGGCAAACTGAGCATCGACGCCAGATCAACCGTGCAGCGGCTCTCATTTTCGGGCAGAATCTCGCGCAGACGCCGCACATAATTATTCAGCGTGTTTTCGTCCACGTCGAACAGCGCCTGCCCCGATATGTTTTTCATCCGCAGCGAATAATTCAGCGTGCCGCGCTGAATGCTCTCACGGGCTTTCTTCTCGATCTCGCCTTCCAGAAACGCCGCGATATCCGGCAGGCGCAGGGATGCCTTGAAATACCGGTTATTGACCGAGCGGACTTCAACGGTATAGACCACCCCATCAATTTCCGCACAGGCCTGACCAAACCCTGTCATACTGCTGATCATATCGCTCTCCGTAAAGGCTGATATTATTTCACTGGCGCTGCGGGTACTGCTGGCGATGCGGGAGCTGCGGGAGCCACAGGGGCATCGACCGGCTGCGCAGCCTCTGGTTGCGGCTGAACCGGGGTTGCAGTTTCCGGAGCCGCCGGAGCCGCTACCGGAGTCGGCGAACCAAGCAAATCATCGGTGGCGATAGGACGCATAAACAATCCCATCAGCACCGACATCGTCAGAAAAAACGCCACCAGGCCAATGGTAACCCACGTCAGAAAATCGCCTGTCTTTGTGCCGAGCAGACTTCCTGCCCCTGCCCCGCCAAATGCCGCGGCCAGTCCGCCGCCGCGACCCTTTTGAAGCAGCACGACCAAAATCAGCGCCACTGCGACAAAAATCCACAGAATAATCATTATGTGCCAGAAAACCGAAATCGCCGCCAAAGGAAGCATCATTGTTACTCTCCTAAAAATATTTTATTTCATTGCCGTTTTAATCATCGCCACAAAATCCGAAGCTTTCAGACTCGCTCCGCCAATCAGTAGACCATCTACATCCGGCTGCGCCATCAGCTCGGCAGTATTGGAAGGTTTCGCCGACCCGCCGTACTGAATCCGAAGCTGCTGAGCAATCTGTTTATTGTACATCTTTTCCAGAAGCCCGCGAATCATCGCATGAACTTCCTGGGCCTGTTCCGGAGTCGCCGTGACACCGGTGCCAATCGCCCAAACCGGCTCATACGCGATCGTTACCGCATGGATGCGTTCTTCACAAATGCCTTCAAGACCTTTTTTGATCTGGTTGATGACAACCTGATTGGTCTTGCCTGCCTGACGTTCTTCCAGTAATTCGCCGACACAGAAAATCGGCAGCAGCCCGCCGCTGATTGCCGCATGAACTTTCTTATTGATCTGCTCATCCGTTTCGCCCAGAACGTGCCGCCGTTCCGAATGCCCCAAAATCACGTATGTACAGCAGATGTCTTTGAGCATCGTGCAGCTGATTTCGCCGGTAAAGGCTCCGTTGGCTTGAAAATAGACATTCTGAGCCCCCATCGCCACATTCGACGAACTGAGCGCCTCAGCCACGGCCGGCAGATACACAAACGGCGGACAAACCGCAACATCCACACTATCGACATGCCCGACTTCGGCAACAATTCCCTTGGCCAGCGCAACGGCTGAGGCCAGTTCCATATTCATTTTCCAATTGCCGGCAAGAAACGGCTTTCGCATAACATTCTCCTGTAATCTCTATTTTCGTAACACTCTAATTTAATTTTACAACACGCCCGCACCGCGCGGAAAACTGCCCAACACGGACAATTGCAGACAATGCGGCTTTACCTCATCCAGAGCCTTTTTCACCGGCTCATCAAGCTTATGACCCAGAAAATCCACAAAGAAATAATATTCCCACTCACGCTTCTTATTCGGACGCGAGCCGATATTGGTCATATTGATATCATACTTCTTAAACACACTCAGCACATCGACCAGAGCGCCGGTCTTGTGGGCAGTGCTAAACAGAATAATCGTCTTGTCATCGCCGGTCGGCTTGGCGTCTTCTTTGGCGATAATCAGAAATCGCGTGATATTGTTCGAAATATCCTCAATATCCTGACACAGAATCTTTAAGCCATACACTTCCGCCGCTACCGCCGAAGCAATCGCCGCCGCATTCGTCTCGGTCGCCGCAAGCTGCGCCGCTTTCGATGACGAGGCCATCGGAATAAGCTGCGCATCTTTAAATGCGCTGGCCAGCCAGTTGCGGCACTGGGCAAAAATCTCCGGCTGCGAATAAATCTTTTCAATCTGGTTCATCGGGCAATTGGCCATCAGGTTATGATGAATCGCCATATTCGCCTCGGCACAGATCAGCACATCCGTTTCGACAAACGCGTCCAGTGACTCACGGACACCGCCGCCAGCGGAGTTTTCTATCGGCACAATCCCGAAATCGCTGTGCCCTTTGGACACTTCCTCGAAGATCGCCCGAATATCGGCAAGAGCCTCATAATCGACACTCTGTCCGAATTTCAAAATCGCGGCATTGTGACTGAAGCTGCCCTCTGGACCCAGATAGGCGATCCGCAGCGGACGCTCCAGAAAAAATGACCCGCTCATAATCTCGCGCCACACCGCCGCCAACGCTTTGTCCGGCAGCGGACCTTTATTTCGGCGGGCTATCTTATCCAAAACCGCCTTTTCTCGATCCGGCGCATAAATCGGCGCCGCATCCGCCGCTTTCAGTTTGCCAACCTCAACGACAATCTGCGCACGCTGATTGATCAGCTCAACGAGCCGCTCATCTAAAGCGTCAATCTTGTTTCGCAGTTCTTCCAGCGACATCCGGGCTTCTTATTAACGTCATTCCAAACCGTACGATGGACTTTAGCCCATCCTTTTTCGCACCCGCCATAGGCTTTCGCCACAGATTACGGCCTTTTTAGAACGAGGTCTTGTACCATGATTTAGCCATTTCGTCAATCAAAATGCAACCCTGCAATCCCAAAAAGAAAAGAATACAAAAAACATCCTTTTTGTCCTAAATTCAATGGATAATAAAAAGGGCATCTTTCGATGCCCCAATAGCTCAAAACAGCTTTATTTACCCAATAACCACTTACTCTTCAACCAAATTGACCCATTTGACACTTTTAAGCTTGCAATCGACCTTCAATGTCTTGATTTCGAATGCCCCCAGCTCAACTTTGACTTTTTTATTCAAGGCCGGCAGACGCAAAACAGTCTTGCGAGCTTTGCCTGTCGGCTCAAAAAGGCGAATCACAACGCCACGGCCATCTTCAGAAATTTTGATCGCCGATATTTGAACCTTGTTATTTTCAAGAATCGCCAAGGGCCTCAGTTTTTTGCCGAGTCCTGATGGGTAAAACGACATCGCAAATGGTTTTTCGTTTTTAGTCAAAGCCTCATGTTCAATATTTTCCGCTCTTTCACCAACAGTCCCGGCGTTGAACCAGAACCGAAAGTGCCTTTCGCCCTGATCAATGCGCGGATTAAAACTATATTTATCCAGAATCTCCCTTTCTTCAATAGGGTGTCCGGAGTAAGATGGCGAACGAAGCAATGTCAGCCGTAGGCCCTTCTCCGAAAAATCTGAACCATAAGTACCGTCATTGATGCATGTTAAAGCCTTGTTGTCTTTCTTGCTTACCACGGAAGCCCATTTTTGCGACACCGACTCCTGACCATCACAAGGTAATTCGGATACGCCGAAAGCAACCTGACCTAAATACTTCGGCGCCGCATAGGAGACAGGAACCGAAAATTTGAGCATCTGGTCCTTTTGATTCCATAGCACGTCCAGTTCAATTTCGATTTCTGTTCCAGCCTTGGGCAACTTGTACCGCTGACAAATAAAGGATTCCTCGAAACCCATAACGACTTCCACCACGCTGCGCACTGGACCATCCTCGATGATGCGTACGGAATCAACCATCGTTTTCAGTCCTGAAAATTTGCTTCCCGCTTGTCGGCTGAGCAATTTGAATTTTCCGGCCAACTTTGCAAAGCTCGTTACGGTCATACCCCACGGATCCTCATTGTCCTGCATGACAATCGGACAAAACGCCCCCGTATCGACAAAATCGGCTCCATTGACGCGGTAGCGATCCACCAGACCTGTCTTGCCATTGATCAGAATATCGAGCTGCTTAGTCTTAAAATGCACTTTCCCATTTTTGACCTTTAGCGCCGGAGCCGGCTTTTTGGCAATTTCGGTAATCTTGCAATCAAAACGATTCATCTGCGATGGTTCCAGTTCCGCCTCAAACACAACACGTTTTCGCCAATCGACCGGAAGATTACTCAGTTCATGTTCCACTTGGGTAGGAATATCAACGACGCCCTGGTGCACCTGTACGCTATTCCACGTTCCGGCGTTGTTAAAATCAGCCAGATTGAATTCACACTCGACGATGGTTTTGACTTTATACGGGTGCGGGTTATAAACCAGAATCGGAATCTGGCCTTCCTCTGCCTTGCGCTGCCCTCGCGATAACGCAAAAAAGGCGCGAGCTTTGACAATGTTGACATTTTCAAGACCCCGGTTCATTTTTCGCAGAGACGCCTCTTCTACGGGCTGAATCGACGAGCCCGGCAAAATATCATGAAACTGTCCAAACATCAAATCTTCAAGAGCCTGATCCAATTCCGCCTTGGGATATTCCATGCCTCCGGTAAGATTCGCGGCAGTGGCCATTTTTTCGACCATATAAAGCTCGTTTTCAAGCAGGCGATGCACCTGCTTGACCCGAATCATCGATGTGTAGCAGCCGACGGCCCAGGGGTTTAGATCTGCCTCCCAGCGGGGAAGCTGCTTTTTGTGCCTGGCCAGCTCGCTGAAATACTGCTGCGGCGTCGAATGCAGAATCTCAACATCCTTACGTTCTTTGATCATCTTGTCAACTTCTTGGAGGTCATATCGGGAAGGTCCGCCGCCATGATTACCGACACCCCAAAGCAGACAGAAAACATCCTTATCGGGAGCTTCGGCGATACGCTGCTCAAGCATCGGTCGGGCTTTACCAAGCTGGGTGTTATACCAGCCCAGAAAACGGGTAGCGAGCACTTCAGAGCCATCGTAACCAACCCAGACAAATTGATGGTCGGGCAGCTTGACTTCAACCTGAGGCCTGCCGAATAGATACGAATCAAACCCGCTTTTGGCCATAATTTGCACAAGACCGCGGGTGTGTCCAAAGGGATCGAAATTGATGGCAGTCTTGACCTTGGCCCCGAATTTCTTTTTGAAATACATCTTGCCAGCCAGGATTTGCCGGACGAAAGATTCGCCGCTGGGCATATTGCAGTCCGGCTGAAGATACCAGCCGCCCATGATACTCCATCTGCCGGCCTTGACCTGCTTTTGAATTCGTTTGAACAGTTCAGGCTCATATTCTTCAACCCATTTGTAAAGCACCGCTTCATTGTGATTAAAAACAAATGCCTTGTTTTTTTCGCACAACTCGACCGCGGTTCGGAAGGTGGAAATCGCCTCAGCGGCGCCTTCCTGCCATTCCCAAAGCCAAACCGGATCAAGATGAGCGTTACAGATCAAATGTACACGTTTTTTGCCACTACTCATGTAAACGACCCTATAAAATAGTAATAACCCGTTACAGGCACTCTTATCGACTCGGGCAACGCACCCGATATTTAAATGCCCCTGTCATAAAAAAAAACAAACTTGCTTTTGAACGGCAAAATCACATTTGTTCGTCAAAAGAGATTTGTAGAAGTTTCCGTTACATGGCTCCCAACTGAAATTCCAGTGCCAAAGCAGTTAACATCCCATAACAAGTGTATCTGCAAGAGGATAGGCTGTCAAAGAAATTGTTTAACAGGACAAACGCACCTAAATTTTCAGCGCCTTAAGCATATATGGTTCATCACAGCCTGCTTTGTGCTGTTTGGCTTTTATGCCGCGTTTTAGGGGTTTCTCCTGTTTCAACAAGATCAGGACTTCCGACGCAAACGAGAACAGCTTTCAGCGCTGAAGTCCTTGTGGATGCAGCAGTTATATTCACCAAAGCTCACATCCAGACTCCAGTGAAGCCGATTCTCCACACCCCAATCCCCGCAAATGACCCGCCCGACAGATTGGGCATCTGTTCCAGAAAGACTGCTGATGAAATACCGCCTTTGCCCTGTTCCTAAGCTCCTGCCCCTTGACATTCCATCCCCATGGACTTACTATCATCAGTATGATCTTCAGCAAACAGGAAATAGTAAATTCTTGCGTCCTTGGGTTCTTGAGTTCTTGAATTCTTATAGTATGGATTGCACAAACTGCAAAAATCCGATAATTACTGCCGAGTTGGACAATGTCGAAATCGACTTTTGCTCCGAATGCGGCGGCGTTTGGCTCGATGCCGGCGAATTGGAAAGCCTGCTGGGCGACCGCTCTCTGGGCCAGCAGCTAATCGCGTCATTTACACCCGCCGCGCACAGCCCGGAAAATCTTCGAAAATGTCCCATCTGCCGAAAAAAAATGGAAAAAGTCCTCGCCGGTAAAAATATGCTGCTGGATCGCTGCCCCATCCACGGCCTATGGTTTGACCGCGGAGAATTAACCCAACTGCTCGAAGCGGCAGCATTCGACCCGCAAGGCAAAATTGTACGATTACTCAAAGAACTCTTTACAAGCTAAAATGTGTTTCGGGTGGCACCTTCAAGCGCAGCTTGTGGGTGCCTTACTCCGAACTACGAACTCAAAACTTATCGAAAGGATTTGACTATGGCAATCAGCGGTATAATACTGGCATTTCTGATTATGGGCGGACTGGTACTGCTTGTGATCGTAACCGTCATCGGCATTTACAACGGCCTTGTCGGCTCGCGCAATCAGGCCGACAACGCATGGTCGCAAATCGACGTCCAGCTCAAACGCCGCCACGACCTGATCCCCAACCTCGTCGAAACGGCCAAAGGCTATATGCAGCACGAACGCCAGACATTCGAGGCGATTACCAATGCCCGCAGTCAGGCGATGGGAGCTAAAAATGTCGCCGACGCCTCCAAAGCCGAAGGCGCCTTAACCGACGCCCTCAGCAAATTTATGCTCGTCGTCGAAAACTACCCCGACCTTAAGGCCAACCAGAATTTCCTGTCGCTGCAGGAAACCTTAACCAGCACGGAAAACAAAATCGCTTTCGCCCGCCAGGCGTACAATGACGCGGTCTTGTCGTATAACAATAAGACCCAGATGTTCCCCAGCAACATCGTCGCCGGAATGTTCAATTTCACCAAGCGCGACTTCTTCGAACTCGAAAGCAAAGCCGAACGCGAAAACCCGCAAGTCAAATTTTAATAGGCACAAGCATAGCCGGGTGGCACCTTCAAGCTGTAGGCTTGTGGGTGCTTCGTGTGTGGTGAATTTTTCGTAAAGGCGAACCTGCGTGTTCGTTGGTTAATTCGCAAATGTAGCCGAAGCATCTTGCTTCGGATTAAATTCCCAGCCCGCAGGGCTGTCCATAATTTTGATATTGAATCTTAATTTTGTCATTCCCACGCAGGCGGGAATCCAGTTTTTTGTTTTTAATCTTGTTTATGATTTAGAATTTAGTGCTTAGGATTTTCCCCATGTGGGAACAAATACGAATCAATCGGCGCAACTCCGTGATCCTGCTGATCGCGATGGCAATCTTGCTTTTAGCCATCGGCGGCATCATCGGCTACGCATGGATGGGCCCGCAGGCGCTCGCTCCCGGCATGCTCATCGCCGCGGTCATCTGGCTGGTTATGACGCTGGTCAGCTTCTCCGCAGGCGACCAGATTCTGCTGGCCTCCAGCGGCGCTATCGAAGTAACCGAAGACGTCCACCCCATGCTGTTTAACATCGTTGATGAAATGAAAATCGCCGCCCAGCTTACCACAATGCCCAAAATCTACATCATCCCCGACCCATCCCCCAATGCTTTCGCCACAGGCCGCAGCCCGAACCATTGCGCCGTCGCCGTCACCGAAGGCCTGCTCGCCAAGCTCAACCGCGACCAATTGCAGGGCGTCATCGCCCACGAAATCAGCCACATCGTCCATCGCGACATCCTGTTCGTCACCTTAGCCGGCATCATGCTCGGCTCAATCGTTCTGATGGCCAATGTCTTTATGCGCGGCACCCTGTATGGCGGCAGTCGCCGCCGTTACTCCGGCAAAGGCGAT
>CAZVXR010000058.1:0-1988 GCA_964630865.1 uncultured Pirellulales bacterium
TAAGGTCTATTCGCAGATTTATCAGCCGTCGGTCAAGATTGAAAAATTGGCGCAGCTCGGTGTTAAAGGGATTATTCTTTCCGGCGGGCCGGCCAGTGTCTATGCCGAAAACGCTCCAACCTGCGATGAACGGATTTTCCAGTTAGGTGTGCCGGTGCTGGGCATCTGCTACGGAATGCAGATTGGCTGCAAAATCTTGGGCGCCAAAGTCAGCCCTGCCCACAGCCGTGAATACGGCCGAACTAATCTGAACATCAATGACACCAGCGACTTGATGAAGGGTTTGCCCGACCATACAACCGTCTGGATGAGTCATGGCGACCAGGTCAATGAGCTAACCAGCGATTTTATCCCGCTTGCCAAAACAGAAACGTGTCCCTTTGCGGCGGTTCGTCACAAGGGCGGCAAATTTTTCGGGGTTCAATTCCATCCGGAAGTGACCCACACGCCGCGCGGCTCAGACATCCTCAAGAATTTCCTCTACGATATTTGTCATTGCGCAGGCGACTGGCAGATGAGCGATTTCGTTGAGCAATCCGTTGAGAAAATTCGTCAGCAGGTCGGCAGGTCTTCTGTCATCTGCGGACTATCTGGCGGCGTGGATTCTTCGGTGACGGCGGCTCTGCTGCATAAAGCCATTGGCGACCAGCTTGTGTGTATCTTTGTCGATAACGGTCTGCTTCGTAAAAATGAACGGCAAAATGTCGAGTCCATGTTCCGCGGGCATTTTCATATTGACCTGCATGTGGTGGACTGGTCGAAACAATTTTTATCAAAACTGGCGGGGGTAACAGACCCCCAGCAAAAACGCAAAATTATCGGCGCTGAGTTTATTGAGGCCTTCAAATCCGAAGCGGCCAAGATCAAAAACGCCGAATTTCTGGCCCAGGGTACGCTGTACCCGGACGTCATCGAATCCGGCAACAAAGACGGCAACCTCGCGGCCAATATCAAACTGCATCATAACGTCGGCGGACTGCCTGAAAAACTGGGTTTCAAATTAGTCGAGCCGCTGCGGGATTTATTTAAGGATGAAGTGCGGCTGGTCGGCGAATATCTGGGATTGCCGGAAGAATTAGTCTGGCGGCACCCTTTCCCCGGACCCGGCCTTGCCGTTCGCGTCCTTGGCGACATCACCGAAAAGAAATTAGCCATCCTCCGTGAGGCGGATGATATTCTCATTGATGAAATTAAAGCCGCAGGCCTCTATCGCTCTATCAGCCAAGCACTGGCGGTGATTTTGCCGGTGGGTACCGTTGGTGTGATGGGCGATGAACGGACGTACGATAATGTGATTGCCATCCGGTGTGTTGATACGACGGACTTTATGACAGCGGATTTTTCGCGGATACCGCACGATGTTTTATCGCGTATCTCCAGCCGGATTATCAACGAAGTCCGCGGCGTTAATCGCGTGGCCTATGACATCTCCAGCAAACCCCCGGCGACCATTGAGTGGGAATAAAATGTGGCTTATGAGAGAAGTAAAAAAGATTGTACATATATTTTTAGTCTTAATTCTAATGGGCGGATGCGACTCAAAAAAGAAAGAGTATGCTTGGAAAACAGGAACGACTGAATACGAGGGTTTTCCTTTATTGTTGAGATTGCCAGTTGGTCTTGACTACGATTCGTTGCAATACCAATATCCGAGACTTTTTATAGTAACCCATACTCTTGATATAGTTCAACAGTCCGGATTACCAGATGCCACATACAATAAAGGATTGATAGAATTCGACGATGCGATTGTAACCCTTTTTTCAAACAACAACTCAGGCTTAACTGTTCTCGTGGAGACATTTTGCGGAAAACGCATTTATTATATGTATGTCTCAAACAGTGCTGATACAGAAACTGCAATGAAGCATATGCAAAAAAACTACTCGGATTGCAGGCTCACTTGGCAGTTGAAAAATGACTCACAATGGTGTTTTATTCGAAAGTATGCGAAAGATTATGGATTATGAAAAAAAACTTTAAAAAAT
>CAZVXR010000059.1:0-6897 GCA_964630865.1 uncultured Pirellulales bacterium
ATATTACCACCGTAGAGGACCCGGTCGAATATCGTCTTGCGGGAATTAATCAGGTGCAGGTGAAACAGGAGATAGGACTTGATTTTGCGTCATGTCTGCGTGCGATTTTGCGGCAGGACCCGGATATTATTCTCATCGGCGAAATCCGCGACAAAGAAACGATGGAAATCGCCATCAAAGCCTCGATGACGGGACATTTGGTGCTCAGTACATTCCATACCAATGATGCCTGCAGCGCCATCAGTCGATTTGTCTATATGGGACTGGAACCGTATCTGCTCGCTTCGTCATTGAATATGATTTTGGCGCAGCGTCTTGTGCGACGTATTTGTGAGAAATGCCGAAAGCCAGCGACACTGAGTCCGGAAATAGCCAAGCGACTGCGGCTGACTCCCGAAATGCTCCAGAATGCACAGCTATATGAGGGCGCCGGCTGCTCGAATTGCAATAATACCGGCTATCGCGGGCGTGTGCCGATCTTTGAATTTCTAATTGTCGATAACGAAATCCGTCAGGCGGTCGCCGAAGGACGCCGTGAAAATGAAGTTCGGGCGTTGGCGCGTAAAAAAGGTTTTGGCGATTTGATGAGCAGCGGTATCCATCGGCTGCTGGCGGGACTAACGACGACTGAAGAGGTGCTGCGCGTTACATTCTCAGACGAAGCCGAGTTGTAAACCTCTTCCTCCGCAACACAAGATTATGAACATAAAAAAAGACCCCGGCATTTTCGCAGGGGTCTTTTTGTTGTATCGTTAAACGTCCGATTCGGTTTACACAAATTCCACATCCAGAAAGTGGGTCGAACAGGACACGCATGGATCGTACGCCCGGACAAGCATTTCCATTCCCTGCCGCAGACCTTCCTGGCCTAAGTGCATAAACTCCGGCACGAATTTTTCAAAATCTTTCTGGATATTCGCATGGTTCTGGTTTGTTGGGATGCACATATTGCCCCAGGTGCATTCTCCGTTTTTGTTGAATTCATACGCATGGAACAGAATCCCGCGAGGCGCTTCGACCGCCCCGTAACCTCGTCCGACCTTGGGTTTGACTTTGACTTTTTCGTCTTTAAGCCCCTTAGTCAGCAGCTCATCGATGAGCTGAATTGCTGTTTCGGTTACATGGGCCGCTTCGGCAAGCTGAGCCACATTATTGAGGAACGGCCCGCACACGCCGGGCTTAAGGCCGAACATGTCGGCTACGGTCTTGCCCAGCGGGCTGATGTACTTGGAGCTGTTATTAAAGCGAGCCAGGGCGCCCACAGCGTAGGTCTCGCGATGCCACTTACACCACTTGGCCGTCGATTGCGGACTGACATATTCATTGGCGACCGACTCCCATTCGCGAACCGGCTTGGTATAGCCGTCGGAGGATGCGATATGGCCGTGATAGAACGCATACGTACCGGGTTCGGCCAGCGAGACATATTCAGTATCGCGGATAAAGTTCGGCAGTTTGTCGGCGACACTCAGCACGACCTTGCAGATTGTTACCAAATCCGGCACAATCGCTTTAAGCTGATTCTGCAGGTCCCGAAGCTGCTGTTCGGTGGGGATTTTGCACATTCCGCCGGGAACTACGGTAATCGGATGCGTAATGCGTCCGGCCAGCAGTTCAGACCACTGATTGGCGACGCGATGGGCCCGAATAATTGTTTTGACTGCGTCCGGCGCCTTGGGAACCAGCGGCACAACAGATTTTTCGGCAAACAAATCCGGCGCGACCAGGTAGCCGACGTGCAGGACGTGGCTTTGAAGCTGCTCGGAAAAGTGCAGCAGTAAACGCAGCTTGTCGGTCTGCTCGGTTACTTCCAGCCCCAGCGCATTTTCGACTGCCTTGATCGCCGCCAGCGAGTGGCTGATTGAGCAGATGCCGCAAATACGGCTGACGATGGTTTGAATATCGTCCCAGCGGCGGCCTCGCACCATCGCTTCAAAAAATCGCGGCGCTTCCGGCACCTGCCATTCGCATTTTTCAATTTTACCCTCTTTGACCCTGACGGCGATATTGCCGTGGCCTTCAATACGGGTAACGTGATGGACGTTGATATTGATATTCGTAGTCATACGGTAGGCCCTTGCTTGCTTCCAAATAATACCATTCTTGTTTTCAGGTCGTCAATCGACAGACCATACTTTGAAACCACTTCTTTGGCCGCATCAACATTGGGATGATCGACGTATCCGCGGCAGCCAAAGCAGCGATACCCGGCGGATGGACACTTTGCTTCACAGCCGGCACGGCTAATCGGTCCAAGGCACGGCTCGTTGTATTCCCAGCGACAAACATTTTCGCGGGCCTTGCATTCCACGCAGACCGGATAATCCGGAATAAACGGTTTCTTGCCCAGCAAGAGCGCACGAACCACCGCGGCAAATTCCCTGGCATTGATCGGACAGCCGTGAATTTTGTAATCCACTTCCACAACTTCATCGATAGCTTTGGTCGGATAGCTGTCCAGATGCGGCATCGCGGCGTTTTTGCCGTAAACGCAGGATTTCACCTCGTTGATATCGAAGTTATTCTTGAGCTTGTTAACGCCGCCTATGGTAGCACAGGCGCCGAGAGCAATCACGATTTTGGCGCGGCTGCGGATCACTTCCATCCGCTTTTCGTCTTCCGGACGAGTGATCGATCCTTCGATGATGGCAATGTCAAATTCGTGGCTTTGCTCGCTCATGGCCTCGCGCCACTCGACAACATCGACAACGCCGATCAAATCGAGAATTTCCTCTTCAAGATTGACAATCTGAAGCTGGCAGCCTTCGCAACAGGCAAAATCAAATATCGCTACACGTGGTTTACTCATATTAAATCGCCTCCGGCACTAAAGCCAAATCAGACCAGCGGAACACAGGACCATCTTGACAGACATACAGGCCATTGATCTGACAATGCCCGCACTTGCCCACACCGCATTTCATTCGTCGTTCCAGATTCACGTAAATATTTTCCGTCGGCACTTCCGCCTCGGACAGAGCCATCAGCACAAATTTATACATTACCGGCGGGCCGCATACTAAAATCACCGACTTGGGCAGATCGCTTTCCACTTTGGGAATCAGCGTCGTAACCACGCCGACATCGCCGTTCCAGCAGTCATGGGCATCGTCGATGGTCTCGGTCAGCGTCATATCCTTGCGCTCCGACCACATTGCCAGTTCTTCGCGGAATAGACGCATATCGTAGCATTTGGTGCCGATCAGCACCGTAACCTTGCCGTAGTCCTTGCGGTTGTCGAGGACATAGCGAATAAACGACCGCTGCGGCACCAGCCCGATACCGCCGCAGATAAAGACTAAGTCTTTGCCTTTGGCCTGTTCGAGCGGATACAGCGAACCGTAGGGTCCCCGGATGCCGATTTTCTGACCGGCTTCCAGCTTATGAATCGCTTTCGTCAGGCTGCCGACATTGCGGACAACCAGTTCAAAGCCTTTCTGGGTCGGCGATGACGAAATTGAGATCGGCGCCTCGCCCAGTCCGGCAATCGACACCTCGACAAACTGTCCGGGTTTATGATCCAGTTCTTTGCCCGAATCCAGTTCCAGATGCATATACAATTCTGTGCCGTTGAGCATCCGGCGTTTGGTAATCGTCGCCAGTTCCGGCAAATAAATATCTTTATGGTTACTGCAGCAGTCACACATGACTATCATCTCCTTGTTTATTATCCGAGTGTTCGTTCTTCCATCAGCCGATTATAGACCGTTACCGGGTTGGCGATATCGGCCACGCATGCCGTAATACACCGGCCGCAGCCTACGCAGGCAATCTGTCCGCCGATCTTTTCCGGCACATATTTGGCCTTTCGGAACAGACGATGCCGAAACCGTGCGGTCGCATTTTTGCGGAAATTATGGTTGCCCGCGACGGTAGCGAAGTTTTCCAGCAGGCAGCCATCCCAGCAGCGAACCCGCGTGCCGGTTTTTAAATCCCAGTTGACCTGATCCTGCACGTCAAAGCAGTAACACGTTGGACACACCTGATTGCATGACCCGCAGGAAAAACACAACTTCGCCTTTTCTTCAAAGATCGGATGGTTGTATCCCTTTTCCAGCAGCTTCGGCAGATAGGACGGCTTGCATCCCAGCTTGTGCTTATTGAGACCGACCTTGTTGGCCGTCTGGATTGCCTTGCGTTTTTCGAGGTCCGATTCAGAAGCCGCCGTTGCGTTTTTGGCATAGGTCATCACTGCATGGCCGCTATCGGTCGCCACATCTAAAAGATACGCATCGCCGATATCGGTAATCAGAACATCATAGCCGCTATCGATCACCGCCGTCTCCATCGACGAAGCAAAGATATTCTTGCTGGGACGCGCGACATCGCAGGCGATAATCGTCAGCCCCTTGCGCCGATCCATATAATGCTTGTCGTACTGCCCCTGACTGAACAGCTCATCGATTTGATGGATGGCAATCAGGTCATAAGGGTGAACCCCCAGCAGGATCATCGGCTCACACTCGGTCGTCGATTGTGCCGCCCCGCCGACCTCAAACGTCAGCAGCGGCTCGACCTGCGGAAGTACATATTTCTTCGGCGGCAGGATCGTAACATCGTAATCCAGCCGCAGGTCCTTAGCCGATTGCAGCGTATCAAACGCGAACCGGTCATTTTTGGCGACGACGCCGACGACCTTGCGGCCGGCGGCGACAATCGCATCCACAAACTGCCCGAACTGTTGTTTACTGAGTTTGCTTACACTCATAGGCCACCTTTTAAAATTTTCAATTGTCCGTTTTCAATTTTGAATTTTTGTATTTGCTAAAGATAGTACGGCAACGTTCCCAATTCCATCGCCAGATCGATACTAACGACCTTGACCCTGCGGGGGACTTTCAGCCAGCACGGCGAAAGATTCAGCATCCCCTTGACGCCGGACTGTATGAGAATATCTGCGCACGCTTGTGCGGCATCGGCGGGAATGGCTAAAATTGCAAGGTGAATATTCTGATCTTTGATGGTGGAAAGCAGGGTGACATCCTGAATACTCAGGCCGGCAATCTTCTTGCCAATTTTAGCAGGCGAATTGTCAAAGATCGCTGCAATGTTAAAACCAAATAGCGAAAATCCAGGATACGCCGCGATAGCCGTTCCCAATTGACCGGCCCCAATCAGCGCTGCCTTTTGAGCTACATCCAGCTTAAGAATTTCGCGAATTTTCTGTGCCGTCGCGGTAACCGGATATCCTACGCCGCGCGTGCCAAAATCACCGAAATACGACAAATCTTTACGAATTTGAGGCGGATTCAAATGCAATTGGTCGGCCAGCTGCTGACTGGAAATAAAAACCTGATCTTTCTGGCCTAACAGCGAAAACGCCCGCAGATAGCGAGGCATTCGTCTGATTGTTTCATCCGGTATTTTTCGATATTTAAGCATCGTGCCGCCGGCCTTGTGTTTGTACTCACTTTCACAATCTCTTGTACAAAATACTAATTCTGTTGTTCCATGTCAAGTGTTTTATTTGTTCCTGTTTCACAATTTTTTGCATATTTATTGTTATAGCCCACTTTTTTCTTGCCCTGCACCCCTCCTTTCCAGTATGGTCATTGGGTGCTGATAAAGCGATTTTTAAAAGGCTTGGAAGTGGACATAAGACCATATTTTAAAGTATGTTAAGTTGAAAATGGAAAATGGGAAATCGAAAATTGTCATCGGTCTGGGCAACCCGCTAATGACCGATGAGGGCATTGGTGTGCTGCTGGTACAAAAACTGGAACAAAAATTGGCCCGTAAAGAGCTTTCCGGCAGCAATAATGTTGAGTTTTACGATGGCGGCACGGGTGGGATGAACTTGCTTTACAAGATCGAAAACCGCGACAAGGTTATTTTGATTGATTGTGCTAAAATGGGAGAATTGCCCGGAACCCTCCGCCGCTTTACGCCCGACCAGGTGCGTACAATCAAAAAGCTTGCCCATTTCTCGCTCCACGAAATCGACATCCTCAAACTCCTCGGTTTAGCTGCCCAACTTGATGCCGCCCCCAAAGAAGTTGTCATTTTCGGTATCGAACCAGCCAGCCTGGAATTAGGTAATAACCTGTCGGACATCCTGAGCAGCCAGTTCGATAGCTACCTAAGCACAATTTGTGCCGAATTGACCTAAAATCACCATAAACAAAAGCAGGTTCGTTTGAAAAAAGTTGTCACTCTCCTTTTTCGTTAGTAGAGGACTTCAGGGTAGACAATTGCGGCGACGAGGGCGCGGCCGTAGTTTGCCCACAGTTCGTCAGCGGTGAGGTTTTTGTCTGTTGCGCGGAGTTCGAGGGTGATGATGGGAATGCCGAGGGTTTCGCCGACATAGGCGCCGAGTGAGCCGGGGTGGGCACCGAGTTTGGTTACCGGCAGGTCGCAGACGCGAGCCATATTTTGGGCGATTTCAAGACCTGGGCCATCGTAATCAATGCAGGTTAAGGGCTGATGAATCGAAACGACACGTGCGGGACGATTAGTCTCGATAAGTTCTTTTATCGCGAGGGCTTCCGGCTCAGAGAGAGGGCGTGTGCCGTATTCTGTAATATTGATACGGTTTGCCGCGGGGAAGTTGCGGTTGAGGTCTACTTCGTTGACATTTTCGCGGGTTCCGGCGGCATATCCATCCGGATTGGCGATAGGAATAATCAGAATTGTCCGGCCATTGAGAACTCTGCGGTCTTTTTGGATCGCATCGATCAATTTCCAAGCCAGCGGCGTTCCGGCGGATTCATTGCCGTGAATTGAGGCCAGCACGAGAATCGTATCCGGGCCGCTGCCAAAACGATAGCATTTGATGGGTCTGCCTTGAATAGATTGTCCGATAACATCGGTCTGGGTTACCAAAGGACTGACGATTTTGGGTGCGTAGGGGTCAACGCAACCGGACAATACTATTAAAGAGGCCACTAAGAAACCTGC
>CAZVXR010000060.1:0-8372 GCA_964630865.1 uncultured Pirellulales bacterium
GCCGGCGGCAAAGATTACGACTCCATGCTCTTTGAGAATATGCCGGCATGCCGACAACTGATTTTTTATTATGCCAACGGCTCATCTCAGACGAATGTATATGGTCTTTATGTCAATAACCAGCGTATCGCAACATTGGAATTTCCGCCTACCGGTAGCTGGTTATCAGCATACAGGCCCATGGTTTATAACGGTTTTGTTCAGGGCAATGTGGAATTGCGCAGTGTTGCAGAAGATTGGGCCATTAACAATAATCAAGTCGGCGCCATCTTTGACCGTGTCGGCGTGTGCGGCATAAACAGCTACTCCGGAACAATAGATTTTACGATGCCGTTAAAAGCCGGTCTGATTAAAGACGAAGATCACACGATAAGCTTTACGGTCAAGGCGATTCAGGTTCCTTTCCATATCGAACTGGAAGATGCAAACGGTCAGCGGTACAAGAGTGTCATGCTGCGGCAGTTTAATTGTCCTCTTCAAGTGTATGATCCCAATAAATGGGACCGTTACACGGTTATTTTTGACGAATTCGACCCGGCGATTACAGCCGCGATAAAGCCGACTCTTTCCAAAATTCATTTTGTTCTGAGCCACGAAAAAACCTATCTTGCCGGAACTTTCAGGATAGGTGCGGGTATGGTTTCAATGGGCTGGCCTTCTACCCCGCCGGCAGATTGTCCATTCGAATTATCAAAGTCCTTTGGCGGAATTCGTTTTACGGGCATTCACAAAGAGTATCCTGCCGCCGACACATGGTATCCGAGTTGGGCAGAAGATGATGTCCTGTATTCATGCTGGACAGATGGCATCACGGACGGCCTGTTTTCACGCTCCGATTACTGGAGTGCCACCACCGGCTCAGGTAAGTTAATCGGGGATAATCCTTTGGAACTGCAGGTCAAAGCCATTGGTATTTATACGTCCAGTCCCAAGCCGCTGGGTTCGCGCTACCCTTGCGCCAATCTGGTGTACAATGGCGTTTGGTACTACGGCACTTACGATGCTTTCTGGGGTCCATTCTTCGGGTTCCGCTGTTCGACAGATTATGGTCAGACATGGTCAACGACCGCCCCTGGCGCATGTAACAATTTATTTGGGGTCAAGGTTAGCGAAAGCGGTACGATTTCCTCCCCGATACTTGTCGGGGCGCCGCACTTTGTGGATTTTGGCAAGAACATGGAGCATTCCCCGGATGGCAAGGCCTATCTGGTGGGTCACGGTGCAAGTGTTTATACGCCTGGGATCGCAAAAGCCAACTGGATTCTCGGTGATGAGGTCTATATGGTTCGGGTTAAGCCCTCGCCGGAAACTATAAACGATTTGTCCAAATATGAATTTTTCGCCGGCTATACCAAAGAGAACAAACCCACCTGGACAAACGACATTCAGCAAATGAAGCCTTTGTTCACATGGAAGGGTTATGCCGGCTGCGTGACAGCCACCTACAATCCAACCCTGAAAAAATACCTGATGTGGGTGACCACAGGAGCCAATATCTTTTCGGAGTTTGACACCTATCTTCTTGAGGCAGACCAAATTGACGGACCCTACTGCATAGTAAGCTATATGCAGGGTTTTGGCCGACAGGCCTACTTTGTAAATGTGCCCTCTAAATTTATCGGTACAGACGGCAAGACGATGTGGATGATCTACTCCGGAAACTATACGATGCAAGCGGATTCACCCCGGTATTCACAATACGGCATCACCTTGCGGGAATTTACACTGATGGAACAGGGTGATTTAGAAAGAAGATAAGAAAGGGCAGACTTTTTCAACAGTTCCGAGTCGCTCTTTTATTATTCTCGAATGCAAAGGCATTGGATGTTTTTTTAATGAGTAAACAGATGAGGTGTTACGATAGTGGAAAGGTATCCTAAAATGAATTCACGTGAAAGATTACAAAAAACCCTGAATCGTGAACCTGTTGACCGGGTTTGTGTCGATTTCGGGGGAACGGCTGTAACGGGGATTTCGGCCAGCGTTGTGTCCAAATTGCGAAGAGAATTGCTGGGCGAGAAAGATTACCATGTAAAAGTTGTAGAGCCGTTCCAAATGCTGGGGGAGATAGATGATCGCCTGATGGATGTGTTGGGCATCGACGTCCTTGGCGTCCTGTCGCCCAAAACGATGTTTGGTTTTGAGAACAAAAACTGGAAACCATTTCGGATGTTCGATGGTACGGAAGTTCTTGTGCCTGAGGGTTTTAATGTTACCCCGGATGGTCAGGGCGGGTGGTTTATGCATCCGCAAGGAGATACCTCAATTGCGCCAAGTGGACACATGCCGAAAGACGGTTTTTATTTTGATGCGATTCCCCGGCAGGAGCCGATTGATGATGAAAGGTTGAATCCTGCCGATAACCTTGAAGAATTCGGCGTGTTGAACGAAAAAGATATTCAGCATTTTGTCGAAAGAGCTAAACAGGTTCAGGTGGCGGGGAAAGGAGCTATCTTATCCTGTCCCGGAACGGCTTTTGGAGATATCGCATTGGTTCCGGCGGTGTGGATGAAGCGAACTCGCGGAATTCGAGCTATCGAAGAATGGTATATTTCTACCGTAACTCGACGAGACTATCTTCATCGTGTTTTTGAGCTTCAATGCGAAATCGCACTGAAAAATCTGAAAAACCTGATTGGCGCCCTGGGCGACAAGATACAAGCTGTGTTTACGACGGGAACGGATTTTGGAACACAGGCTGGACTTTTCGCATCTGTTCAGACCTATCGCGATTTGTACAAGCCTTTTCATAAGAGGGTCAATGACTATATTCACAGCCATTCAGACTGGAAAGTATTTATTCATTCCTGTGGTGCGGTCAGTGAATTGATTCCAGATTTGATTGATGCGGGCTTTGATATTTTAAATCCCGTGCAATGTTCCGCTGCGGGAATGGATGCCGGTCGGTTAAAAAGAGAATTTGGCAAAGACCTCATATTCTGGGGTGGTGGCGTTGACACCCAAAGCATCCTTCCTTTCGGAACTCCCGAAGAAGTCTATCGCCAGGTTCAGGAAAGAATAAAAATTTTCAATACTCCTACTGGCATGGTATTTAACGCAGTCCATAATATCCAGGCAGGAACTCCGATTGAAAATGTGCTGGCTTTGTTTAGAGCGTTACAGGATTGTGGCAGTAAACCGTGATAGATGAAAGGATTGTCTCGATGGATATTCACAAAAGCTACATTTCACCAATCAAAGGAAGCATCGTTTTCATTGCCGGAGTCACTCTCGTTGCAGCGATGGGAGGATTGCTTTTTGGTTACGATACCGGCGTTATTAACGGATCGCTAAAATTTGTTCAGATTAAATTCCAGCTATCCGGGCAAATGAAAGGATTTGCGGCGTCCTGTGCTCTTATAGGATGTATTTTCGGAGCGGTATTTGCAGGCCAGCTCAGCGACCGGTTTGGCCGCAAAAAAGTCCTGCTTGTAGCGGCGCTGTGTTTCATGGTTTCCGCCCTGGGAACGGCATTACCTCGCAATATATGGGAATTCATCCTGTTTCGGTTTATTGGCGGCATTGGAATCGGTGCCGCGTCGATGACCTCGCCGCTGTATATCGCGGAAATGACTCCGGCCAGAATTCGGGGGCGCATGGTATCGGTCAACCAGTTTGCAGTGGTGATCGGCATGACGACAGTATATCTTGTTAATTATCTTATTGCCTTGCGTGGTTCGGACCAGTGGAACATCGATATCGGCTGGCGATGGATGTTTGGGTCGGGTTTTTTCCCTGCGGCGGTATTCTTTGTCGCACTTCTGTTTGTTCCTGAAAGTCCGCGATGGCTTGTGCAGAAAAAACAACAAAAAAAAGCTTTGCAGATTCTTTCCAAAATAGACGGAGATGCCTTTGCTGGGGAAGAATTAAGGGGTATTCAGGAAACAATTCAGACGCATGACAGTTCGATTCGGCAATTATTCCATCCCGGGATGAGGCTGCCTCTGATTATCGGGGTCGGACTGGCGATCCTGCAGCAGGTAACTGGAATCAATGTGTTTCTGTATTATGGCAGCGAAATATTTGAAAAACTGAGCCAAAAAAATATTGACGCCGCCTTGCTCGAACAGGTGGTTGTAGGAGTTGTGAACCTGCTGTTTACAATTCTGGCGATCTGGACGGTTGATAAACTTGGACGAAAGCCTTTGCTGCTCATTGGGGTCTTCGGAATGGGACTATCTCTGTTTTCGATGGGATTGGCAGGGTACTGGCAACTTCAGGGAATCTGGCTCTTAATATTCATCCTCGGCTATATTGCCTGTTTTGCTCTGTCTGTTGGCCCGGTAACTTGGGTTATTCTTTCGGAGATATTTCCTACGAAGATTCGAGGGCGCGCGATGGCACTGTCGGTACTGTGTCTGTGGCTGGCCAATAGTATTGTCTCGCAGACATTTCCAATGATGGATGAAAACAAATTTCTTGTGGAAAAATTCCATCACAGTTTCCCTTACTTTCTTTACGGTTTTATGTGTATTGTGCAGTTCTGGTTTGTTGCGAGGTATGTGCCGGAAACAAAAGGAAAAAGCCTGGAAGAAATCGAAAAAATGTGGGGGTAAACTGCGGCGCGTTTCGAATAGCGTTATGGGGAAAATACGCCCTCAAAATACGCTTTTCATCCCGGAAACGATGGGGTATACTATCAGCCATTGTTTGAGAGGACATTGGTACGGAGACGTTCGGTATGTGGGAGCATTTTCATCATCTGGCCGATATTGGCATTCGCGGCATAGATAACTCCCTCAAAGGGGCGTTTGAATATGCCGCGGTTGCGTTAATGGCGGTTATTTGCGATCCTCAGTCTGTTAGGCCCGACATTCCCGTAGAGATTCAATGCGATGCCCCGGACATGGAAATCCTGCTGGCAGACTGGATTAACGCCCTAATTTATGAGATGGATGTCCGCAAAATGCTGTTTAGCAAATTCAGGGTACAGATCGACGGCAGCACACTTCGGGCGGTCGCCTATGGGGAAAAAACCGATACCGACCGGCACTCGACCGCAGTCGAAGTTAAGGCGGCCACGTATATGGAGCTAAAAGTAGCTCGAAATGAAAAAGGGCTCTGGATTGCCCAATGTGTGGTGGATGTATGAACCGAAAGCTGATCAAACAGCGTTCCGAATACAAATGGCTGGTGGAAAAAACCGGCAAAATGAATGTCGAGGGCATCATCTACGCCTCTGAGCCGCTGATTGCTGAAATGGACGACAAAGTTGTCGAGCAGATTCGTAATGTTGCTGCGCTGCCGGGAATTGTTGCTGCTTCGTATGCAATGCCCGATGCTCACTGGGGTTATGGTTTTTGCATTGGCGGAGTCGGTGCATTCGACTCCGACAAGGGCGGCATCATCTCTGCCGGCGGCGTTGGATTCGATATTGCCTGCGGCGTTCGCACGCTGCATACAGGACTGAAAATATCCGAGATCGACTCTCGCAAAACCGAGATTGCGGACAGGCTTTTCCGGCGGATTCCTGCCGGTGTGGGCAGTACGGGCCGGCTGAAATTAAATGCTGCCAGACTCGACGAAGTCCTCGAAGGCGGGGCAGTCTGGGCAGTCCAGCAGGGCTTTGGCACGCAGGATGACTTGCGTTTTATCGAATCCGGCGGGTGTATCCACGGCGCCGACCCATCCAAAGTCTCTCCTCAGGCAAAAAAGCGTCAGGAAGAAGAAATGGGCACGCTCGGCTCAGGCAATCATTACCTCGAAATCCAGAAAGTTGTCGAAATTTACGACGAAAAAGCCGCTAAAGCTTTTGGCATCGAATTAGATGACATCAAAGTCAGTATTCACTGCGGTTCGCGCGG
The DNA here is from genome assembly GCA_964630865.1 of uncultured Pirellulales bacterium. Classification (GTDB taxonomy): domain Bacteria; phylum Planctomycetota; class Phycisphaerae; order Sedimentisphaerales; family Anaerohalosphaeraceae; genus Anaeroglomus. Next base: position 5,805 of record CAZVXR010000060.1, read on the forward strand.
ACTGGGCCACCAAATCGGCACTGACTACCTAAAGGAAATGACAGTCGCGGCCAAAAATGTCGGATTGGAGCTTCCCGAACGCGAGCTGGCCTGTGCGCCGCTCAATTCACCGGTTGGTAAAGCGTATCTTGGCGCGATGCGCAGCGGTATCAATTGCGCTTTAGCCAATCGTCAGATTTTGACACATTTGATACGGGAGGTATTTGCCGAGATATTCTCCAAGGACGGCGTCCGACTGCTTTACGATGTGTCCCACAACACCTGCCAGCAGGAAGAACATACCATCGACAGCAAACGCAAAAGCGTTTTCGTACATCGCAAAGGTGCTACGCGTGCCTTCGGCCCAGGCAGGCCGGATCTGCCCGCAGAATATAAAACCGTCGGCCAGCCGGTCCTCATCGGAGGTACCATGGGGACCTCGTCCTACATTCTTGTTGGGACCGAACAATCCGAATCGCTTTCGCTGGGCTCGTCCTGTCATGGTGCAGGCCGGCAGATGAGCCGTACTGCCGCGACCAAACAATGGCATGGCAAGGAAGTTGCCGGCCGGCTCGCCCAGCAGGGCATCCTCATCCGTTCCGCTTCGATGCGCGGGCTGGCTGAAGAAGCCCCCGGCGCTTATAAAGATGTCAGTGAGGTCGTCGAGGTGTCCCACCACGCCGGCCTTGCGACGAAGGTGGCAAAACTCATTCCGCTGGTATGTGTCAAAGGTTAGCTTGTTATGGTCAAACTACCCGAGATGAACTATCCAGCATTAAATTTCTTTGGAGACCCTATATATGCTTAATCAGACAAAATCTTTTATGTTAGTACCGTTGTTTTTATTGACTTTTTTAGGATATAAAGAAGTGTGTACGGCGGATACCGCCTTGTTTCCGATTGGTAAAAAATCTTATAATTGCATTAAAAATATTCGGGACTTTGATGTCTTGCCGACGAATTCGGCTGCTGTGAATAAACAGAATCTGCAAAAGGCAATTGACTGGGCCTCTCCTTTGGGAGCGGCATTATATGTTGAGCCCGCTGACACGCCGTATCCAATAGATGGCGGTATTCTTCTGAAGAGCAATGTCTCTCTGGTTGGTGTTCATGGTCCGGTTGGCCGTGGAGCTCGGCATCCGCAGAAAATTCAGCCTGTCGGCAGTGTTTTTGCTATCGAGGACCGGAATGCCGTTTTTATTACTGTCGAAAACGCCACCCAGATTCGAGGTATCCAATTCTGGTACCCCAAACAAACCATCAGCAATCCCAAAGATATTATCGAATATCCCGCGACCATACAGATTTCCAAGACGAAAGGCGCTCAGGGAGTTACTTTATCCTGTCTGACCTTCTATGGCGAGTTTCTGGCGATGGATTTCAATGCCGGCCCCAAAGCGATCGCCGAGCTGATTCTTTTTGAGCATTGCTATGGCTATCCCCTCAGCGGAGAATTTATTCGGATTGACTATTGTTATGACATCCCGCGTATCCTGCACTGCCATATCAACCCTGCCAATCGTCGATTTATCGAAGGCCAATATACCCGCGAAGTGACTGACTCGGTCATTGCCCGCAAAACGTTTGCCTATCGTATCGACCACACCGACAATGCTCAATGCATAGACCTTTTTACGTTCGCTACTTTCGGCGGAATCTATTTAGGTGCGTCAACGTATGGTCAATTAACTAATTTTAATTTTGATTGTGTCAGTGTTGGAATCCTCAAGCAGGGTGATAATTCGTTCAACCGCAATTGGCAAATCAGTCAGGGTTCAATTATTGCCAATATCGCAGAGCATCAGAGCGACGTCCACCCTTTGATTATCGAAGGTCAGGGGCACACATCATTGCTAAACGTTGAGGCCTTCTCCGGGCATAATTCTGCCCTAACCACTCTGGGTCAGTCTCAGGATTATCTGCTGGTCCGAGGCGATCAAAAGCTGACAATCACAATGACCGGTTGCCGCATGAAAAACTATATTGCGGACAGTCCCATTACCTGTCAAAATCCTAATGCCGTAATTTGGGCGGCCGGATGTATTGATAAAAATGATAATATCTTTGAATTCTGCTCAAAAAAGTAATATTTACAGCCTTTTTTCCAATTTACAATCTGCCGTCTGCAATTTACAATCTGGCTATGAGAAAACCTGAGAAAAACGAAGAAGAAATGCCGTCAATGTCGCTCGGTGACCACCTGGAGGAGCTTCGCGCCCGTCTGATTCTGGCGTTTGCGGGGCTGGCCGTTGCAATTCTGGCTGCGTGCTTTTTTGGGAATGCTTTCGTCAGAATCCTGATGCTGCCTTACGAAGAAGCGATAAAGGCGGAGGGACTGACCCCGAATATTCAGGCGATTACCGTTGCAGAGCCGTTTATGCTGTATATCAAGGCCGTGATTGTATTGGCCGTTCTGCTCTCATCCCCGTGGCTATTTTATCATATGTGGGCGTTTATCGCCGCCGGACTGTATAAACACGAAAAGAAGTATGTCTATCGGGTTGTTCCCTTTTCGGCGGGACTTTTTGTCGCCGGAGCGTTATTTTTCATTTTTGTAATCGCCCCGATGACTATGCGGTTTTTTATCAC
>CAZVXR010000061.1:0-2139 GCA_964630865.1 uncultured Pirellulales bacterium
GCCGATTGCGGCTTGCAGAAAGTGCCTGGCACATCTGTGGTATTGGCTATTGCAGAAATGTTTTTGCAGTCGATCTTTTAAATCGGTGTTGCTCATAATTGGGTCAACCCGAAAAAACGCACAATGTTCTAAAAATTCACACTTTTCCATGGCTCGACTTCCACTTAATTTAGCCAATATGAGTTTCCATAGTTAAATTATCGGTAATAATACCTACACGGGATAAATAAAATACAAAAAATTACAAAAATATAATAAAACTCATTTTTGACATCAAAAATCAAGGTTTTAGTTCAATAAAAGGAGTATTTATGGACTCGAAAAGGTTTGAAATCAATAAGCATTTTCCGTTTACGCAAAGGATTACAAAGCGAATGGCCAAGCTGATGAACATTTTTGGCCTGACGCTGTTTCGTTTGGAAAAGTTGTCGTTTCATCATCTATTGGATGTTGAGCTGCAGGGGGGAGATATTTGTTATATTACCGGAGCGAGCGGGTCTGGAAAGTCCACGCTGCTGCGTGAGTTGTTCGCTTTGATTGACCAAGACAATCGTATCCGGATTGAGGATATTCCGCTGGATGCGGAGCGGTCGCTGATCGACAGCGTGGATTTGCAGGATGACTCGCTGTTTGCCACGCTGGATGTGCTGTCGGCGGCGGGGCTGTCGGATGTGCTTGCGCTGCTGTCGCGGCCGACGGCGCTGAGCGAAGGGCAGGTGTTTCGCTATCGTCTGGCTCGCGCGCTGCTGGGGGGCGCTAAGTATGTTTTTGCCGATGAGTTTTTGTCTTCGGTGGATCGTCTTTCGGCGGTGGTCATCAGCCGTAATCTCCGCAGGGTTGCCAGCCAAAGCCGGCGGGTGTTTGTCTTTGCCAGTTCGCACAGCGATGTGATTTTGGATTTGCAGCCGGATGTGATTGTCGTCAAATATCACGATGGAACGACGGATGTGCGCTATCGCGATCCGAAGCGGGGAAAAAAAGAAATCAAGAATAAAGGAGTAGGGGTATGCAGGTGATTTGTCATCCGGCTTATACGGGACGAGGAGTGTACGATCCGGCGTATTGTTCGCCGCTGAAGGATGTGACGCTGACGCCGGGGACGGTGGCGGATTATCAGTCGCTATGCCGGTATCATTATCGGGATGCCAAGCTGGGGCCGATTGCGGGGGTATGGACGCTGCGGCAGGCGTCGCCGTATTGTCGGAGCGAGCGGGAGGTTGTTGGGGTGATTGTCTATACCTATCCTGCGCCGAATGTGGCAGCGCGGAACGCGGCGGTCGGCGGCTATTTTCAGGGTGCGGATAATATCGCGAATTTACGGCGGCTTAATCGCTGTATGCGGTGTATCAGCCGGGTGATTATTGAGCCGCGATGGCGCGGGCTGGGGCTGGCGACATGGCTGGTGCAGGAGACGCTGCCTATGCTGGATGTACCGATGATCGAGTCGATGGCGCTGATGGGGCGGTTTCATCCGTTTCTGGAACGGGCGGGGATGCGGCGGTTTGATCCGCCGGAAAATCCGAATGCCGATGCGCTGCGGCTGGGGCTGGCGGGGCTTGGAATTGAGCCGGACATCTGGCACGACCCGCGCGCGGTACAGGCGCGAATTGATGCGATGTGCGACTCGCGGCAGGCGCTGATCGATTCGCTGATGCGGCGGTTTCTGGGGGCGTTTGGGCTGCGACGAAAAATGGAGGCCGGGGTGGAACGGACGGCGTTTGTGCTGGAGAAATTGTCGCTAAGGTGGAGTTATTTTTTGTGGCAAAAGTTGGGGGAATGAAGTCAGAAGTGGGATTTTTTTATGGTAATTACCAGACATCTCGTAGAAAGCAAGAGTGTGTATGGTAATTCTGTTGACAGGGTTACCATACATTATATAGAATATGCTTTAATGTATGGTAATTCAGGAACAGGAATAGACAGATATGCGGATTATTAAAGGCGTTCTGAAAGAGGAATTGGACAATTCCCTGCGGATGCAGAAAAGCTACGAGCGGCAACTGCGTCGTTTGCCCAGGGGCAGTCTGATCAAAAAGGTCATCAGCGGGCGGCCGTATTATTATCTGGTCTATCGTGAAGACGGCAAGGTCAAATTTGCCTATCGGGGAAAAGTTACAGAAGAAGAGATAAAGAAATACG
>CAZVXR010000062.1:0-3260 GCA_964630865.1 uncultured Pirellulales bacterium
CGGCCGGAAGTACAGGAACAGGTTGAACAGGATTCCATCGCGCGTCAGATTCGCTCTACAATCGCTGCGACAGAGCCGGTTTTAGCGGAAAGGCTGACGCGATTTGGCGCCGAGCATCGTCTGGTGCTGGATATCCGCGACTCGCTGAAGCAGATGTATGGCGATCTGGCCAAGCGCCAGAGAGAAATCGGCGATATTGTCCGTAATTCACAGGTTCAACTGGCGCAGGATCAAATCAATGCTACGACAGAACAGTTGAAGACATCGCAATCGCAACTTGAGAGGGCGTTAGTTGATTATAAGGAGGTTGATCGGATTCGCTCTAATTACAATATTCAGGAAACCAAGCGTCAGGAATTGATTGCCCAGCGCGAAGTGATGAATGGATATATCGAAAAACTCAGAACAATTTTTAATGATCCATTGGTCTCTAAGCTCAGAGTCCTGGGTTTTGCCCCGGTTCCTCTGGAAATGAGTTTTCCGAAGCTGATGTTGTTTTTACCCGGCGGGTTTATTTTGGGACTTCTGGCCGGTCTCGGATTGGCTTTCGCGGTGGAATTGCTTAATGATTTGATGCGGACGCCCAGCGACGTGATGCGTCATTTACGCGTTCCGCTGCTGGGTACGATTTGCCATTCCGACGACGATAAAGATGTCGAAAATGTGGATATGGCTCATGTGGTGCGACAGGCGCCATATTCAATTACCAGCGAGTGCTATCGACAATTGCGGACTAATTTGAAATTGTCAGGGTCCGGCGCAGGCGATCGCAAAAGCCTGCTGATTACCAGTCCCGGCGCTGGCGACGGGAAGACCTCTATCGCGGTCAATCTGGCCAGTACGATGTTGTACGAAAACAAAAATATTCTTCTGATTGACGCCAATTTCCGGCGTCCCTCATCAGGCCATCTGTTCCCGCGTACGGAGACCAATGGTTCTGTCGCCGAACATGCCGATTTTGGTCTGAGCAATTACCTGATGGGGCAGTGTGCTGATGAAAAGGATGTGATTCGTCCCAGTGGTATTGAGGGTTTAAATGTGATCGATAGCGGTCCGCTGCCGGCTAACCCCGCAGAATTGCTTGATGGCCCCCGTATGCAGCAGCTTCTCGATCGCTGCAAGCAGTTGTATGACTACATCGTTATCGACGGACCGGCAATGCTGGTCAGCGATGCGAAAGTCCTTGCGGTGATGGCGGATGCAACACTGGTGGTGATTAATGCCGCCGATACCCATCGCGGCGCAGCTCAGCGTATTCTGCGAGAACTTCAGAATGTCCGGGCCAATACACTCGGTATTGTGCTGATGGGAGTTAAGAGCCGCAAGGGCGGCTATTTCCGCGAAGCCTATCGCTCGTATCAGGATTATCAGCGTGTACAGCTTAAACAAGCATTCTAATCTGCAGAGGGATGATTTTGACAACGAAGACCTTTTTAGTTACAGGTGGAGCCGGGTTTATTGGTTCCAATATCTGCCGTAAGCTTGTTGGGCAGGGGCGATTTGTTCGTGTGGTGGACAATCTGATCACCGGTAGAAAAAGCAATCTGAATGGTATCCTGGACAAAATCGAGTTTGTCCAGGCGGATATGGGTGATTTGGATGTTGCACGTTCTGTGATGAAGAACATCGATGTAGTACTTCATCAGGGGGCTGTCCCTTCCGTACCGCGCAGTGTGGCGGATCCGGCAATGACGCATAAGCATTGTGTGGATGCGACGTTTACGTTGCTGCTGGCAGCAAAAGATGCTGGCGTAAAACGGTTTGTCTATGCGGCCAGTTCGTCCGCGTATGGCGATACGCCAACTCTGCCTAAAGTGGAAACCATGCCCACTCGCCCATTGTCGCCGTATGCTGCGGCAAAACTGTTTGGCGAATATTATTGTAGTGTTTTTTCAAAAGTCTATGGTCTTGAAACTATTTCTCTCCGGTATTTTAATGTGTTTGGCCCCTATCAAGATCCGACCAGCCAATACGCGGCGGCGATACCGGCATTTGTTACCAAAATCATAAAAGAGCAGCCGCCAGTTGTTTATGGTGATGGTGAACAGTCTCGCGATTTTACCTATATTGACAATGTCGTTCATGCCAACCTCTTGGCTGCAGAGGCCCCCAAAGTCAGCGGCGAGGTGATTAATATTGCCTGTGGCCAGCGGATTACAATCAATCAGATTATCGGTTTGATTAACCGGAATCTGGGCAAAAATGTTAAGCCGTCTTATCAGCCAGGTCGTGCCGGTGATGTGAAACACTCGCTGGCATCGATTGATTTAGCTAAAAAAATAGTTGGCTATGAACCGGTCATCTCGTTTCAGGATGGCCTTCAAAATGCGATTGCCTGGTACAAAGACAATATAGTATAGCTGTTTTGTGACGGTTTTTCACGGGATATTTTATCTCTGGTGAATGCTGCGATAAACAAGCTGGGTGATTTGAGGATGATGTTTGATGAACCGAGATTTTCGACGCTCGAATATAAAACGTGCGGTGATCGTCTGCTCTGAACAGGCTCCCTTTAGGCAGCTTGCAGCGGAAAGTGGCTTTGAGCTGACATTCTGCGACAGTATTCTGGATACGATTGCTTTTGTGGCGAAAAATGACGTGGATTTCATCCTGATCCAAATAGCTAAAATGACCGACCGTCTCGATCGGACACTTAATTCTTTCCGTAAGGCAAATCAAAATGCAAGGCTGGTCTTATTGTCGTCCATGGTGGAAGAACCGCTGGCTTTGCGACTTATCCACTCTTGGCAAGATATTCCTCTTGCGGATGAATATTTAATTTATCCCTCCGGTCTAAATGATTGGATCCATAGACAAACCGTACTGCAACGCCCCTCAGATAGAGCGGCCATGCCGTCGGCACAAACGCTCTGCCATCTTGAAAAGCTGGTCGTGGAAGATGATTTGACTGGTCTTAAAAATCGCCGTTATCTCAAGCAGTTTCTCAAACAGATTTTAGAGCAGGCCAGAAATGATAAAATTAATGTAACATTGCTGCTGTTTGATATAGACAATTTTAAGTCGTATAATGACCAATTTGGGCATCCTGTTGGTGATGAAGTGCTGCGGCAGGTCGGTGAAATGATAAAACGTTCGTGCAGAGATCATGATGTGGTCGCGAGGGTTGGCGGGGATGAGTTTGCCGTTGTTTTCTGGGATTTAGGTGCGACCTCACAGGAGGGTGGGACGGTCGAAGAACGCCGTAAGCGGATTAGCGAACATCCACGGGAGACCGTCTTTATGGCTCAGCGGTTTCGCCG
>CAZVXR010000063.1:0-3893 GCA_964630865.1 uncultured Pirellulales bacterium
TCCAATTCCGCCAGTTCCATCGCAAAATCATACGCCCACAGGGTCGCACGTTTGCCGACGGTCGTCAACTGGGCCGCCTGATAATGGGTAAACCCAAGTGTCGGCAGGTTCTTGTATTGTTTGGCAAATGCCCCCAGCCGATCCAGCAGACATGCGACCTTGCCGGCGATAATCTTCAGACCATCCCGCAGGATAATCAAATCCGCGTTATCGCCGATGGTGCAGCTTGTCGCTCCCAGATGAATAATCGGCGCCGCCTTCGGAGCGGCCAGCCCGAACGTATGGACATGCGCCATCACATCATGCCGGAATTTCTTTTCAAACTCGGCAGCCTTTTTATAATCAATGTCGTCAAGATGTGCGGCCATCTCTTTAATCTGGGCATCCGTGATTTTCAGCCCCAGCTTTTTTTCCGCTCTGGCCAGCTCCAGCCATATCCGCCGCCACGTGCGGAATTTCATATCGGCACCGAACAGCTCGGCCATTTCTTTCGATGCGTTGCGTTCGACCAATGGGCTTGTATAGACATCTGTCCGTTGTGTCATAAATTCACTTCCTTTTCCTTATATTAAAAATCAAAGCGTAAATATCAAAATGACATATCAAAATTAATAAATTACATCAGCAAGTCATTTTACATTTTGAATTGTCATTTTGCATTTTATTTTTTGATATTTGCATTCACCTTAAAATTTTATGGATTCCGTTGCAGTATATTATCCACTCTCTCGAGAATTTCCCGATCCAGCGTCCAGTCGCCTGCCGGCGCCGTTTGTTCGATTTGTGATGGCTTGCGTGCCCCGACAATCGCGCTAGTTACGGCTTCTTTTCGCAGCGCCCATGCAATTGCCAATTGCCCAACCGGTTTCCCAAAATCTGCCGCAAGTTTCTTCAGTTCATCCACCATCGCGATATTTTTTTCAAACCGCGGACTTTTAAAATTCAAATCCAGCAAACCGCGATGATCGTCCGGCGCCAGCGTCTTAAGGTAGTCTGCGGTAAATTTCCCGGTAAGCAGTCCTTTTTGCATTGGGCTGTAAGCCAAAATCCCGATGCCGTTTTTATCGCAGTAATCCAGCAGCTCTTTTTCGATACTGCGATTGAGCATGCTGTAGGGGTTTTGTACTGTATCAACCGTCGTGATGCGCTGCAATCGTTTAATCTGCTCAACCGTTACATTGCACGCGCCGAGATGCCGAACTCGACCCTCTTCTTTGCAGCGAGCCATCGCCTCCCACGCCCATTCAATCTGGTCGTCCGGCACAGGCCAGTGCATTTGATACAGGTCAATACAATCGACCCCCAGCCGCGCGAGGCTCTCATCACATTCCCGCAGGATGCCGTCAAGGGTTAGGTTATTGAGTTTTTCGCGTTTGCTGTTCCACCGCAGCCCGCATTTAGTCGCCACGATAGGCTTTCTGGATAGCTCCTTGATGACCTGGCCGACGATTATTTCCGAGTGCCCGCAGCCGTAAATCGGAGCCGTATCGAGCCAGTTGATCCCCAACTCCATCGCCCGAAAAATAGTCTCTATGGATTCTTTATCATCCTGCGGCCCCCAGCCATACTGCCACGGCCCGCCAATCGCCCAAGTCCCCAGACCGACAACGGTTAGTTCCAGCTCCGTTTTGCCGAGTTTTCGTTTTTGCATCTTTACCTTGCCTCCAGTTTATCAAAGACCACCTTACGAATCGTTTTTTCATCCGGTTTGTGCCCGGTGAAAATGCGGTACTGAGCCATCGCCTGCCGGATAAACATCTCGGCGCCATTGACACATTTCGCCCCGGCAGCGGCAGCCTCGTGAAGAAATCGAGTCTTTAGCGGCGTATAAATCGTGTCAAACGCCGCCATATCAGAGGTAAAGAACTTCGCCGATAGCGGCGTCGCATCGACATGGGGACTCATCCCGATGCTCGTGCAATTGACCACGATGTCGGCTTGCAGTTCATCCAATGAATCAAGCCTTGCATAGCGGCATCGAAATTCATCCGCCAGCGTCTGTCCCTTAGCGTGTGTGCGATTATAGACTGTTACTTCCGCCCCAGCGTCCACCAATCCGGCAACCACAGCTCGCGCAGCGCCGCCGGCCCCAATGACGGCGACCTTTCTGCGGTGTAATTGATGTCGGTCAATGCCGAGCGTATGGGTCAGCGCATCCATGGCCCCCGCATAATCCGTATTAAATGCACTGACTAAGCTGTTAAAGCCAACCTTGAGCGTATTGACTGCCCCGATGGTCGCGGCAAGTGGTTCCACATAGTCGCCTTTCGTCCCGGCAAAATTCAAAGCATCGGTTTTGTGCGGGATCGTTACGCTAAATCCACGAAAACCCATCCACGGACGGCCAAGAACATGCTCCATAAACCCATCAAATCCGGCCTTGTCGTTTTGCACCCAGAATGGCAGATAGATTGCGTTGATTGCGTCTTTGGCAAAGCCTGCATTATGAATCGCAGGGCTCAGCGAATGCCCGACCGGGTCGCCGAGGATACCGAAAATTTCAGTATCGGCGTTAATGGCATCCCAGCGGTATAGGCCTTTCATCTGGGCAATGGGGACCTGCCCCGGCGCCGAAGCCTGCTGTTCATCCAGCGCGGCAAACGTCAGAAACGATCCCAGTTTTTTCGCCAGGATACGACTGACCTGTCCCATCGCTCCCATACTGAAAACAATCGCGTCCTGCTCTTTATTATGGAGGAGATCAAACGCCGCGAAGCAATCGTTAATATGCCGGGCGGTATAGACTAATTTTGGTATCGCCTGCGGACAAAACGAAATAATCGACTCATACAAAAGCTCTATATCGTCGAATGGTTTGTCAAAATCATGAGCCGACAGAATCAGCCGACATCGGGGATTTCTGTGTAACGCATCCAGCAGGATTTGTCGTGTCGCAGGATGAGTAAAATTGCTGAATTCGCAATCGACAAAGTCCGTCCCTGCCTCAATGGCTGCAATCAGAATTTGTGTACGATGTTTGAGATTCCAGTTGCCCTGTCCGCCCTGACCCCCGTCGCGGCAGGTAGCAATCAGGGGTAATTGGAATCGCCGTGCGGCCGAAGTGATTTTTGTGACTGCTTCGGTGTTCGGCTCTGCCAGATAATCGAAACGCAGCTCCAGCATCTCGGCGCCTGCCGCTGCCGCAGGTTGTAATCGAGCTTCAAAGTCAGATATGTCCTGTCCACAAATAGAAACTGCCAGATACGTCATAACATTGACAATATCCGGCAGTTTCAAACTTTTCAAGGAGAAAAGTGTTATCGTTACTTCGCGGTGGGCTTTTCCTCAGCCTTTTTCTCGCATTTTTTTTCCTTGTCAGAACAAGCATCGCACTTTTTATCTTTGGTGCATTTGTCGCACTTCTTGTCTTTGTCTTCCTTTTGGCACTCATTAGCTTCTTTCTTTGCTTTGCAACAACCTTCGCCCGCCCAAGCCGAACCGCTAACGAAAACAACAGCTGCCAAAACCGCAATTAACCACTTTGAAATCTTCATTCTGTCTCTCCAATTCTGTGTTAATCTCACTGTTTATCTACAATATAGGCGAACAACGTTGTTCGCCTAATGTTTTCTCCGATCCATGTTTTCAGTACGGAAGCCACCATCTAAAAGTTCAAAAAATAAGTACTGCGCTGCATTTAAGCTCGATAAGGCGTCATAAGAGGCTAATCGCCCTGTTCATGTCTTTCGCATGGTCAGGTAAAACTTTTCAAGGAGCAATTCATATACCACTTTTTATTGAACAAAAAATGGGTTTCTATACGATATATAAACGATAACCGGCGGTGTTTGGTTACACTGCAATATTGTTTTACAGACAAAAAAGGAATTCGACGAATGCGTCATAATGTTCTGGAACTACATAAGAATAATAGACTTAAAGAAGTTTTAGCA
>CAZVXR010000064.1:0-10024 GCA_964630865.1 uncultured Pirellulales bacterium
ACCCCGCTGCCGTCGTCGGTAAAGCCGATAGCCCCGGCCTGACTCATGAGGCCGATTTCCGCTAATTCCAGCCCTTTGCGCTCTTTGGTAATAGCGCCCATGACATAGATAAAGGTCTTGCGCGCCTGCCTGCCCATACGATGAATGTATTCGACCCCAGTCGCTTCATCGATGGAGGGATTGGTGTTCGGCATACAGACCACCGACGTAAACCCGCCGGCAACCGCCGCGGCGGAACCGGAAGCGATGGTTTCTTCTTCTTCGTCGCCCGGCTCACGGAAATGCACATGCAGGTCGATCAGCCCCGGACAGACAATTTTGCCCGATGCGTTGACAACCTGGGCATCGCAGGCACTGACTTGCCCGATATGCGAGACCCGGTCATTTTCAATCAGCACATCGGCAACCCGATCGACCGCGTTGGCAGGGTCGATTAAACGTCCGTTTTTAATCAGAATTCGTGTTGTCATAAAAATCAATTTTCAATGTTTGATTTTAATTTTTTAATTATGCACCGCTGCTGCCTGATTGACTAAAAACAGTACCGCCATCCGCACCGCTACGCCATTGGATACCTGCTGCAGAATAACGCTGTTAGGGCCGTCGGCAACTTCGGATTCGATTTCCACGCCGCGATTGATTGGGCCCGGATGCATCACCAGAATATCTTTTTTTGCCCGCTTCATCCGCTCCAGCGTCAGGCCGAAAAAGTGCGAGTATTCGCGCACAGAAGGGAACATATTGCCGCCCATTCGTTCGAACTGAATCCGGAGCATGTTGATCACATCCAGCTCCTCAATAACCTCATCCAGATTGTGCGAAACGCGCACACCTAATTGCGCAATTTTAGCCGGCATCAGCGTTGGAGGGCCAACCACAATCACTTTGGCGCCAAGCTTATTCATCGCATAGATATTGCTGCGGGCAACGCGCGAATGGGCAATATCACCTACAATCCCAACCGTAAGCCCATCCAGCGAGCCTTTAGCCTGACGAATGGTGTATGCATCCAGCAGCGCCTGGGTTGGGTGTTCGTGATAACCGTCGCCGGCATTCACTACACAGGCCTTGATGCTGCGGGTCAGCAGCTTGGGAGCCCCGCCGGCGCTGTGCCGAATGACCACGATATCCACACCCATCGCTTCAAGGTTACGCGCCGTATCAATCAGCGTTTCGCCCTTATTGACCGAGCTGGAGGTTTTGGTAAATTCAATCACATCGGCGCTGAGCCGATTGGCGGCGAGGGTAAAACTGTTGCGGGTGCGTGTGCTGTCTTCAAAAAACATATTGACCACGACCTTGCCGCGCAGGGTCGGGGCTTTCTTGACCGAACGAGTGCTGAATTCCTCAAAACCCTTGGCCGTATCGAGTATAAATTCGATTTCCTGCCGGCTTAGTTCCGCCAGCCCGATCAGATGCTTATGCCGCCATTGAAATTCCGTATCCATACGCTCCACAACTAAAATTATTCAATTACGACTTCATCCCGATTATCGCATTCCATCAGATAAACCTTGACTGACTGCCCTGCCGGAGCCTCTGCCCGTACACCGACATAGTCAGCGTGAATCGGCAGCTCGTGATGTCCACGGTCAACCAGCACCGCAAGACGAATCGTCTTGGGTCGTCCCATATCGGTCAGCGCATCTAATGCCGCACGCACAGAGCGTCCGGTTTGCAGGACATCATCGACCAGCAGAATGAATTTATCATCGACATCAAATTCGATTTCGGTAGCCTGCACCCGGGGCTGATGCTTCCCTTTGGGGGCATTCAAATCATCACGGTACAGGGTAATATCCAGTGTTCCGCACAGCACTTTGCGACCCGTTTTGCCTTCAATTGTACTGCACAGCCGTTTGGCCAGAACCTCTCCCCGACTGCGAATACCAACGATTGCGAAACTGCCATCCTGAGGAATGTCTTTGATGATATCCAGCAGCATTTTGTTTAAAGCTTGCTCGATTTGGTCGGCGGTGAGAAGTTTTTTCATCATTCAAGACTCTCGAAATCCACTATTTTATCGCGCACCCTACAAATTTCGGTTTTGACAAAAACGCTTTTCATGGCTGACTATGTGGGTATTAAAAATTATAAAACCACGTATTAAGGCGTAGGATTCTTCTGCATGTCCTCGATTTCGCTAAACTTGCATTTCGGGCAGCGGTCTGGAAATTGCTGATCTTTCGCCTGACCAAAAACAAAGATATTTTTGCATTTTGGGCATTTTGTCGCCGTACAACAGGTTTTCTTGCCGCATTTGGGACACGGAATTACCACCAGATTCGACCCCATCGGCATCATTGTATCCTGCATATTCTGAGGATTTTTAGCCATAAAATCACTATACTCTTTGATTGGAATTTCGAACCCGCCACAAGTGGTACACAACAAAACCACATCACTCGCTGGTTGCCAACCACCTCCAAAAAAAGTATCATAAGAAACCCACCCTGCGATTGACAGGCTGACCACCGCACCAGATATCGCCAAAAATTTCTTCATTTCCTCTGCCATACAACTCTCCCTGTCGTTGAAAACATCTTGTCCTGAAAATCGACACAGTTAAACCTTAATTTAGAGTAAAAATAGCAACTCTGTCCTCAAAAGTCAAGCCTAATAATTGGTCTTCTGTGACATCATGCAATGGCAATAAGGTATTCGGATTCCTGCTGAAATCGCAAGACACCCTCAAATTCAGCCGGCAGAAGGAAAGTGTCGCCAGCACAAAACGTTACATTATCGATACCGCATCCCTGGAAAACCCCGGCACCACTTAAAAAGACAACGGTTTTCATTATGCCAGCCTTGAAAAAAACTTCACAATTGGCGGCTTGATGCCCTTTATCAACAGAAAATTCAGGCACATCAACCAGCCTGCCGACGGTCTTGACCGTCAGTACCCCCTGCGGCAGGTCAAAATTGGTACTTTCGATTGCCTGCTCAACATGCAATGGACGGGGCTTACCCGTCTTGGCGTCAACCCGATTCCAGTCAAAAACCCGATACGTTGTGTCGGAAGGCTGCTGTATCTCAGCAATCAGAAGTCCCGCCCCAATGGCATGACAGGTTCCCGATGGGATAAAATGGCATTGGCCGGGAGAAACTAACACCCTATTCATCAGGCGGTCGGGCGTGCCGTCTTTGACAGCTTGTTCAAATTGCCGCCGGATTGTGCCGGGCTTAAGACCTTTATAAATCACCGCGCCGGGATCCGCCTGTACGATATACCAGCACTCCGTTTTCGGGGCGCCCTGCCCCATTCGCAGGCACGCCGCCGAGTCCGGATGAACCTGAACGCTCAAGACATCCTGGGCATCAAGAAACTTAATCAACAGCGGAAATACCCCGGACATCGCCTCGCGACCTGTAACCGCCCTGCTGTGGCTGGACAATATCACATTGAGGTTTTGGCCTGAAAAAACACCATTTTCGATTATTGTGGCATCTTCAGGCAGACCGGATAGTTCCCAGCTTTCGCCGATTTGCTGCGACGGCGGCAAAGCCTTGCCGAACACATCGCGCAGTTTCTGACCACCCCAGATACGGGATTTAAAAATCGGCCTGCATTTCATAGGATACATTTTCATAAGGCACAAATCTAATATCTTTATCCGGTTTGTCCAGTATAAAAAACTGGAAAATCTAAATTTTGGCTATTGACTACAAACTCAAAATTAGATACAATGTTTCTATGAATAGAAACATCCGAAATAAGACTGTGTATTTGTGGTGGTGGCGGCACATCAGTAAAGCTGACAGGTAGCGGTGTTTCTGTATCCCAAAACAAAAATAATACTGAAAAAAGACCTGGAAGCCATAGAAAGCATTCGGGTCTTTTTTTATAATCAAATTTTGAACAATCTCAGGAAAAAATATGAGTAATGAATTTGAAAGACGCATCGAGTCAGGCAAGCCCGGACAAATTATCCCAATTGTACGAGAAATCGACATACGTTGTCCTGTTGAGTTTTTCGCCAAACTGACCGACTATGGACGGGCTAAACATAGCTGTCTGTATGAATCGCGGGATTACCTCTCCGGCAGCGGCGCAGGAGAACTGACATTTGCAACCGCATTGCCGTCGCTGTATGTAACGGGAACCAGCAACCATTTTCGGATTCAGGCTCTAACACCCACGGGCAAGCGGCTGATCGGGTACCTGGCCGCCCGACCGGAACGCTTTGCATTTTGCCAGTCAATTAACTTTGGTACTGACACGATCACCGGCATGATCCGACGAGCAGAAGGCTCGATGGATGAACAGTCACGCCTGAAAAGCGCAAACCAGATGGATGTTATTCGCGCCGTCGCATTCGGATTTGAGCTGGCCAGCAAGCCATTCCGTATTACCTGCGGACTGCTGGGGGCATTAAGCTACGACTTTATCGACCAGTTTGAAAAATTGCCCACTAATTCAAGCGACATTCTCGGCAATCCGGACTATGAGCTGTATTTCGCCGACAACATCTTCCTGCTGGATCATAAAAAAGGACAGGGATTCGTCGTCGTCAACGCCATCATCACCCACGATGACCGCAAACAGATTTGTCGGGAAGCGATGGAAACGTTCGATTACTATTACGAGAAGATGCAGCAGAGCATCCCGCAGCCTAAACCCAGCACAACACCTCTGCCGCCGGCGTCAACCGATACCCCGCAGGACGAGTATGAACGGATCGTTCTTAAAGCCAAACAGCATATCCTGGACGGCGACATTTTTCAGGTCGTGCTCAGTCGAACACAGATTCAGCCCTGTGCGGCAGAACCGCTGGATGTCTATCGCAAACTCCGCAAGCTTAATCCTTCGCCGTATATGTTTTATTTGAATACCGAAAACACAACCCTTATGGGAGCAAGCCCGGAACTCAACCTGCGGGTCGGAGGAACCAGCGAGCGTACCGTCGAGATTCGGCCTATCGCCGGCACCAAGCCGCGCGGACGGGTGGATGGCAAGATTGATCCCGATATGGATATGCGATACGAAGCAGAACTTAAATTAGACCGCAAAGAACTGGCTGAACACATGATGCTGGTTGATTTAGCCCGTAATGACATCGCCCGTGTCGCCGCGCCAGGCAGCCGGGCAGTCAATGAAATGCTGACGGTGGAAAAATACGAATCAGTGATGCACCTGGTCAGCAATGTCAAAGGAGTCCTGCGAAAGGATTTGGACGCACTGAGCGCCTATCTGGCGACAATGAATATGGGAACGCTGACGGGGGCTCCGAAAATTGAGGCGATGAAAATTATCCGCAATCTCGAAAAAAACAAACGCGGCTACTACGGCGGCGCGGTGATGTACCTGACTGTCGATGGACAATTCGACAGTTGTATCACCATACGCAGTATGCAGATTCGCGATCACAAGGCATATATCCGTGCCGGCGCCGGCATCGTTCACGATAGTGTGCCGAAAACAGAATACGAAGAAACCGTCCATAAATCCGATTCATGCCTAAAAGCCATACGTATCGCGTGCGACGAAATTGGAAAAGTCAACAATCAATAGATAGAAACAGGAAAGCGACGATGGAAACAAAACCCGTCAACGTATTGTTTATCGATAATTTTGATTCGTTCACCTATAACCTGGTCGATGAGTTCGCCAAGCGGAAATGCCCGACGCGGGTCTATCGCGCCGACACATCGCTGGAAAACTTAAAGAAAGCCGCGGCGGAATTCGGCCCGCAATTACTGGTGCTGTCGCCCGGCCCGGGCAACCCCGATACCGCGGGAGTAACTCTGGCTGCCATCGACATCTTCAAAGGCACACTGCCGATTCTGGGCGTCTGTCTCGGTCATCAGGCACTGGTGCAGTATTTTGGAGGGTCTATCAGCCATGCCCCGCAGGTCATGCACGGCAAGCCCTCGCGAATTACCCACACCGGCACCGAATTATTCGAAGGACTGGAAAATCCGCTGCAAGTAGGACGCTATCACAGTCTATGCGCGATAACCATGCCGGATTGCATGACCGTAACCGCTGAGTTTGAGGGCATCGTGATGGGAGCTAATCACAAGACATTGCCGATCTACGGCGTACAGTTTCATCCTGAAAGCATCCTGACCCCGACCGGTGGGCGAATTATCGAAAATATGCTCACACTTGCCGCAGCATTCAAAACCGCACATTAACTGGAATTGAAAAAATGACTAAAATTACCAACTATCTAAACATTATCCTCGAAGGCAAAGACCTCACGTTTGATCAGGCTAAATCGCTGCTGGACACCATTTTCACAGGTGAGGTCCCGGAGTTGCAGATCGCGGCGTTCCTGGCAGCGATGCGGGTTAAAAAAGCCTCTGTCAGCGAACTGGCCGGGCTGGCGTCGTCGCTGCGGGAGCATGCTGTGAAAGTCGAAACAGGACTCGACAATCTGGTCGATACCTGCGGCACGGGCGGAGCGGCGATGAAAACCTTTAATATCTCCACCGCCGCAGCGCTGACGGCGGCCGGAGCTGGCGTTTATGTCGCCAAGCACGGCAACCGCGCCATCACCAGCAATTGCGGCTCTGCCGATGTGCTCACTGCGATGGGCGTCAATGTCTCGCCCGGTCCGGAAAAAGTCGCCCAGTGCATTCGGGAAGCGCACATCGGATTTATGTTCGCACCGAAATTCCATCCGGCGATGAAACATGTCCAGCCCATTCGTCAGTCGCTGGACTTCCGGACAGCATTTAACATTTTAGGACCGCTGGCCAATCCCGCCGGGGCGACCGCCCAGGTCATGGGCGTCTCCGATGAATCGCTGATGCAGCGTATCGCCGAAACACTGCACCGGCTCGGCGTTAAACACGCGATGGTTGTTCACAGCAACGGTTTCGATGAAATCAGTACGATGGGACCAACCCAGATTATCCATCTGAACAACGGGCACTGCAAAAATGAAAAATTTGATCCGGCATATCTGGGTATCCCGCGAGCCGATTATAATGATTTAATCGGCGGCGACGCCGAGATGAATGCCCGAATCGTCCAAAGTATTGTTCGTGGGCAGGAAGCTGGACCGCGCAAAGATATTGTGGTATTAAATGCCGCAGCGGCTATAATGGTCTCAGGTCTGGCAAAAGATTTTGTCGAAGGCATTGAGCTGGCGGACAAAGCCATCAAAGACGGTTCCGCCGCCAAATGCCTTGACCAGCTTATTCGAATCAGCAATAGTTAGTTTTTTTGGAGACTGCGGCGAAATGATTATGATCAAAGTCAAGATTTGCGGAATTACCAGCGCAGAAGACGCGATAGCCTCTGTCGAGATGGGCGCCGATTTGCTGGGGTTCAATTTTTATCCCCAAAGTCCGCGCTATGTGACAGCTGAAAAGGCAGAGTCGATTATCCGTAAAATACCAACCTCTGTCGATACCGTTGGAGTATTTGTCAACCCCAAACCGGCAGACTTGAAACAGATTGTCGACGCCTGCTTCTTTAACTGGATCCAATTGCACGGCGACGAAACGCCGGAGTATTGCAGCCGTCTGAATTGGACAAACGCCCGACTTATCAAAGCCATCCGCGTCAAGTCCGCAGACGACATCCAGCGAGCCACCCAATACCCTGTCGACGCCATTCTGTTGGATGCCTATGACAAAGACCTCTACGGCGGCACCAGCAAAACGTTTGACTGGTCGCTGGTACGCAATCTCTATCGCAGACTGTTTCTCGCCGGCGGCGTTACTCCGGATAATGTCGTAGCCGCAATGCAGCACGGTGTGTATTGCATTGATGTATGCAGCGGAATTGAATCGGCTCCGGGCAAGAAAGACCATGCTAAAATGAAGCTCTTATTTGACACGATTCGCAGTGCAACAGGACAAAAGGTGAGACAATGAAACATAATGGACGATTCGGACAATTCGGCGGTTTTTATGTGCCGGAGGTGCTGATTCCAGCGCTGGAACAAATCGAGCAGGCTTTCGACTGCTACAGGAATGATCCTGTATTTATAGCCGAGTTAAATGAACTTTACACCAACTACGCCGGCAGACCGTCGCCGCTGTATTTCGCCAAACGCTTTAGCGAGCATGTCGGATTTAAGGTCTATATCAAACGCGAGGACCTCCTGCACGGCGGAGCGCACAAAATCAACAATACCCTCGGTCAGGGACTTTTGGCGAAGTATATGGGCAAAAAGAAGCTCATCGCCGAAACCGGAGCCGGCCAGCATGGACTGGCTACCGCAACCGTTGGTGCCCTTTTCGGAATGGAAACCAAGATTTTTATGGGTTCCATTGACGTCGAACGGCAGAGCCTCAATGTCCATAAAATGAAGCTGCTCGGCTCGGAAGTGATCCCCGTCAGCGGCGGCACCTGCACCCTCAAGGATGCAATCAACGATGCGCTGCGGTACTGGACAGCCCATATCGAGGATACTTTTTATCTGTTCGGCACCGCCGGCGGCCCGCACCCCTACCCAACCATCGTTAAGCACTTTCAGTCCCCCATCGGCGAGGAAGCACGCCAACAAAGTCTCCAGCAGCTCGGTAAACTTCCGGATATTGTCGTCGCCTGTGTCGGCGGCGGCTCCAACGCCATCGGCATCTTTAGCGGCTTTGTGCCGGATAAAGACGTTCAGCTCGTCGGAGTCGAAGGCGCAGGCAAAGGCATTTCCACCGGCCATCACTGCGCAACGCTTTCGGTCGGCAGTATCGGCGTCCTGCACGGAGCAAAGACGTACCTCCTGCAGGACAAAAATGGGCAAATTCACGAAACTGAATGTATCTCGGCAGGTCTGGACTACCCCGGCGTCGGTCCCGAGCATTCGTATCTCAAAGACATCAGCCGTGCCCGCTATGCCAATGTAACTGACGAACAAGTGCTGGATGCGTTCTTTTTGCTCACACGGCTCGAGGGCATCCTGCCCGCCCTGGAAAGCGCCCATGCGTTAGCCTGGGTTTGCGAGCAAAAAGGCAAACTGCCCGCCGCGACAACCGTCGTCGTCAACCTCTCCGGCCGCGGCGATAAAGACATCGGTATCGTAGAACAACACAGACCGTTACAAAAAGCAAAAAGTGAATAAGGAATACAAAACTATTTTTATTACCTCTGTGCTTCTCTGTGGACTCTGTGGCAAAAAAATAAAATTCTGTAAATCCCGTTAATCCTGTCTAAAAAATTGAAACTGGAAAACAATATGACTTCCTACAGCGACATATTCGGAAAACTAAATCGTGCGGCGTTAATCCCTTTCTTCGTCATCGGCGACCCTGACGAAAAAACCAGTCTCGATCTGGTTAAAGCCGCTATCGACGCCGGAGCGAATATTCTGGAGTTGGGGATACCCTTTTCTGATCCGATTGCCGACGGTCCGACCATCCAGAAAGCTGATATCCGTGCTTTACAGGCCGGGATGACACCCAAAAAGGCGCTGGATTTTGTGGCACAGATAACCGCCTACAAACCCATCCCAATAGGCCTTCTGGTGTATTATAACTTAATCTACTGTTATGGCGTGGAGACATTTTTCAAGGATTTCAAAGCCGCCGGCGGCACCAGCGTGCTGATTGCCGACATTACCATTGATGATGCCGATGAAATCACCCCGGCCGCATTGGCAGCAGGTCTTGAAACGGTCTTTATGGTTACACCCAACACTCCCGAAGACCGGATGAAAAAAATCGCCGCCAAAACCACCGGCTTTATTTATACGGTTTCGCTGCTGGGAACAACCGGCCAGCGAAACGCCCTGTCTGGAGCCGTTAAGCCGCTTGTGGCAAAACTCAAAAGCCTCACGAGCGTCCCAATCTGCGTGGGTTTCGGCATCAGCACCCCCGAACACGCCGTCGAAGTGGCTTCCGCCGGCGCCGATGGCGTCATCATCGGCTCGCGCGTCGTTAAGTGCATTGAAGATAACCTCGGCAACCCCGATGCGATGAAAAAACAAATCACAGATTTTATCGGGACGGTTCGGACTGCGCTGGACAGGATGCCTCAGAGGTCTTAACCAGCACAATCGCAGTATTAACAAAGGGTTGTAAAATGCACCCGGCGCGATTCGAACGCACGACCTACGGTTTAGGAAACCGT
>CAZVXR010000065.1:0-5178 GCA_964630865.1 uncultured Pirellulales bacterium
CGTGAGCGCGGCATTGAGTTTGTCGATGGCTCGGCGCCAGGATTTGCGGCTATTACAGGTGCTGCCCCGACCAACGAGATTGCGGTCAAAATCGCCAAAGAATTGCAGCAAAAAAATCTTTACGTCTTTATGGGCGGCAGCACCAATGGCAAACAGTTTGCCGAACAGCTCGCCGAAGAAGGCGTCCAGCTCGGCTGGGAGACACGTCTGATTCCATTCGGTAAAGACGTCTCCTCGCTGATTTACGCGTTGGGCTTTGCCAATCGTGCGGCGATGTCTTTCGGCGGCATTAAACCCGGTGATTTTGCCGCGAATTTGAGATACAACAAAGACCGCATTTTTGCCTTTGTTCTGGCGTTCGGTGAAGTTACCCCGGATAAATACGCCGCAGCGGCCGGTGCCATTAACTACGGCTTCCCCGTTATTTCTGATACGGATATTCCTGAAATTCTGCCGACCGGCGTTTGTACTTACGAGCACGTTGTTGCCAATGTGCCCTATGAGACGATGGTCGAAAAGGCGCTGGAAGTTCGCGGCTGCAAGATCAAAATTACTAAAGTGCCCATTCCTGTGCCTTATGGTGCCGCCTTTGAGGGCGAACGCATTCGCAAACAGGATGTGCAGGTTGAATTCGGCGGCAACCGCACCACGGCGTTTGAATTTGTAACGTCCGTAGGAATGGAACAAATCAACGACGGCCAAGTCGATATCATCGGTCCCGATATCGATCAGGTTCCGGAAGGAACAGCCATGCCGCTGGCGATTTGGGTCGAAGTGGCCGGTCGCAAGATGCAGTCGGACTTTGAACCGATCTTAGAACGCCAGATTCATCATCTGCTCAATGGCGCCGAAGGCCTGTGGCACATGGGTCAGCGCGACATTATCTGGACACGTGTATCCAAGGGCGGCTTCAAAAAAGGCCTCCGGTTGCGTCATTATGGCGACATTCTCCATGCCAAACTGCTTTCGGAATATCCGGCGATTGTCGATAAAGTCAAAGTTACGATGATCACGGATTCTGCGGAAGTGGAAAAGCGCGTTGTCATGGCCAGAAAAGTATATGACGAGCGCAACCGCCGGCTTGAATCGATGACCGATGACAATGTCGATCTATTCTATTCGTGTTCACTGTGCCAGTCGTTTGCCCCGGATCACGTCTGCATTATCACCCCGGAACGACTCGGTCTTTGCGGAGCCTATAACTGGCTTGACGGCAAAGCCGCATATGAAATCGATGAAACCGGCCCCAATCAGCCGGTCAAAAAAGGCGAGTGCCTTGACCCCGTCAAGGGCGTGTGGAAGGGCATCAACGAATTCGTTTATACCAGCAGCCATAAGGCGATCAAGAGCTTTGCGGCCTATTCGATTATGGATAAGCCGATGACCAGCTGCGGCTGTTTTGAGGCGATTGTTGCCTATCTGCCCGAATGCAACGGCGTGATGGTCGTCAATCGCGAGTATCAGGGCGAAACGCCGATTGGCATGACGTTTTCAAGCCTTGCAGGCAGTGTCGGCGGCGGCCAGCAGACGCCCGGATTTATGGGTGTCGGCAAGGTCTTCCTGACCAGCCGCAAATTCCTCTTTGCCGAAGGCGGATTCAAACGACTTGTCTGGATGCCGAAGGAACTGAAAACATTACTGGCCGATGATTTGAAAAAGCGATTCGGCGAGCAGGGTGTACCGGACTTGCTGGATAAAATTGCCGATGAAACCGTCGGTACAGAGGTTGGCAGTGTCAAAGCTTATATGGAAAAAATCGCTCACCCGGCGCTGACGATGGATGATATGGCCAATTACGCAAGCTCTGGCGATGACGATGCGGCTCCGGAAGCCGAAGCGGCGATCGAACAGGCGGTGGATGCGGCAAAGGCTGTTTCCGCGGCGGCCAGCCAAATCGTACAGGCCGGAACGACACTCAGTGCCGAAATGATCGCCCAGATCAAATCGCAGGTTACCGAAGAAGTCGGCAAGAGCATTCGTACGTCTCTGACGCAGGAAATCGTCCGTGATATTATCGGCACGCTTTCAGAAAAATTTCTCGGAGAAAAAACTGCCCCTTTAGCCGTTAGGACTGAGGCAGCCAAACAGTCTCCGGCTGCCCAGTCCAGTCAGCCAACTGCGGCACAGCGGATTGGGGCGTTAAAGACCGTCAAAGTACGCAAAGAAAAATGTGAAATACCGATTGCCAAAGTCAAACTCGGAGCCACCAAGACCGAGGGCGGTACACGCGGCAAGAGTTATACTGTCGGCGGAGCAACCTGTATGCCGTTCCATCTGTGGGAAGGCCAGATGCCCTATCAGCCGCGAATTGCGATGGAAGTCTTTGACATCGTCAGCGACAAATTCCCGCTCGGATACCGGAATGTCTATGGCGATCTGCTGAACAATCCCGTCGAGATGGCCAAAGTTTTGGTCGGGAAGTACGGTGCCGACCTGATTAGTGTTCGTCTGGAAGGGACGCATCCCGAAAAAGGCAACAAGTCGGCGGATGATGCGGTCAAGCTGGTTAAATCCATTCTGGCCGCAGTAGATGTGCCTCTGATTATCACAGGCCACAACAACTTTGATAAGAACAACGAAGTATTTAAGGCTGTTGCCCAGGCCTGTGCCGGCGAAAATCTGCTGTTTAACTGGGTCGAACAGGACAACTACCGCACGATTGCCGGATCGGCGATTGCCTACGGCCATTCGATTGTCTCGCAGAGCCCCATCGACGTCAATATCGGCAAGCAGATGAACATCTTGCTGACGAACATGGATGTCAAGCCCGAACAGATTATGATGGATCCGATTACCGGCGCAACCGGTTACGGTATCGAATATACCTATTCGGTAATGGAACGTATTCGTCTGACCGCACTGGGCGGCGACAAGATGCTGGCCCAGCCGATTATTGTTGCCCCCGGCCAGGAAGTCGCCAAGACCAAAGAAGCCAAAGCCAGCGAAAAAGATTTCCCCATCTGGGGCGATCTGGCCAAGCGAACTGCGGCGTGGGAGCTGTCCACGGCCATCAACCTGCTTTATGCAGGTGCCGATGTGCTGATTATGTATCACCCTGAAGCGGCTGCCGCGACGAAAAAGACGATTATTGAGTTAATGAAATAAGGGGCTGACAATGAAAATCAGTATAGAAAAAAAGGTCGTGGAAATCCGGCCCGAAAACCCGCAGGAAACGCGTGATCTGGAAAAACTCTGGCGTGTTTTGATTGACTGTGTCGGCAGCAGTAAAAAGCTGTCGCCCATCGGTGAGTACATTCCGTCAAAAAATAATACCGCCTCGTTTTATATCGAAGGACTGGCTGAGGATGACAGCAAAACCTTTGATGGCGGTGTATATTATTGCAGCGTCTGCAACAAGTCGGTTTCTCTGAAAGCCGGCGACGAAATCCCGTTGTGCTGCGGGCAGAGAATGAAATCAGTGGACTAACTTTTCGATACCTAATGCAATCTAAATAAGAGGTCAAAAAATATGGCTGCTTTAACCGGATTACAAATACAGAAACTGTTACCTAAAACAAACTGCAAAGAGTGCGGTTCAAATACCTGCCTTGCGTTTGCGATGAAACTGGCTGCGAAAAAAGCCGAGCTGTCCGAATGCCCCTATGCTTCGGATGAGGCAAAGAAGATTCTCGGTGCCGCTGGTGAACCGCCGATCAAGTGCGTCGAGCTGGGCCCCGACAAAAAGCTCAAACTCGGCGCCGAAACCGTGCTGTATCGCCACGAAAAAACATTCGTCAATCAGACGGCGCTGGCGGTCAATATCAACGACACCGACGACGCCAAAGCCGTCGATCAAACACTGGCTTCCATCAAGAGCTATCTGCTTGAGCGCGTCGGCGAAAAGCTGACGGTCGATATGGTTGCTGTAACGCAAAAAAGCGACAATACGGAAACCTTTGTCAAGCTTGCCAAGAAGGCATGGGAAACAACGAAAAAGCCGCTGGTCTTGCGCAGTTCCAATGCTAAATCGCTGGTCGCCGCCGCGGTCGCCGTCAAAGGCTCCGGCAGTGTGCTGTTTGCAGCGACTGCCCAGACTGCCGCTGAGCTTAAAGCCGCCGCAGTCGAGAATGCCCACGCCCTGGCAGTAACCGCTGAGGATTTAGACGGTATCGCAGCACTGACCGCCAAGCTCAAGGAAGAAGGTTTTAATAACCTGCTTCTGGGATTCCAGACCTATTCAATGGCCGAGCTTTTCCAGACCAGTTCAATTGCGCGTCGAGCTGCCCTGAAAGATGAATTTAAGCCCTTGGGCTATCCGGCGATTCATTTCATCGACGATATGAACTTTATGGATGCCAGCGTGATTGCGATTAATGAAATATGCAAATATGGCGGCATCTGCGTCCTGCCTTGTTTTGATGCGGCGATGCTGGCCCCCCTGATGACGTTGCGGCTGAATATTTATACCGACCCGCAAAAACCCATTCAGGTTGAGCCGAAAATCTATGCCGTTGGGGAACCGAAGGCCGATTCGCCGGTATTTGTAACGACCAATTTTTCATTGACTTATTTTATTGTTTCCGGTGAAATCGAAAATAGCGGCATCAGCGCCTGGCTGGTTATCCCCGAATGCGAGGGTATGAGCGTGCTGACGGCATGGGCGGCGGGCAAGTTCTCCGGCGCCTCGATCGGCAAGTTTATCAAATCCGTCGGCCTGGAAGAACAAGTAACCACTCGCAATATTATTATTCCCGGCTATGTCGCGCAAATCAGCGGCGAGCTGGAAGAAAACCTGCCGGGCTGGAAAGTCGTCGTAGGTCCCCAGGAAGCGGGCGACCTGGAAAGTTTTGTCAAAGCGCGTCTAAAATAATATCGGGTAGGTCTTGAAACTGCGGACTTCACTCGCAGCGAGGAAGTTGATGCCGGTTGTAACATTTTTACCCTCTGGAAAAATGATTAATGTGCCATCCGGCACAGAGTTATCGGATGCTGCCCATCAGGCGGGAGTTGAAATCGGCATGCCGTGCGGCGGCAAAGGCACCTGCGGCAAATGTGTGGTGCATATTCGCTCCGGCGACGTGGATTCCGACAGTCTTGGATTGCTGACCCAGGAAGCCGTAGTCGAAGGCGATGTGCTGGCCTGCCGAACGTTTGTGCTGGGTACTCCACTGACCGTGGAAGTGCCGGAGCAGGTTGGGAAAAAAGGCGGCAAATTTGCCGATGATACCGGCGAGGTCA
>CAZVXR010000066.1:0-11656 GCA_964630865.1 uncultured Pirellulales bacterium
GCACGGCCAGATTCATAGCCGGAGGCGTAAGCCTCCGGTCAGGTGAATCCCCAACGGTCAAGCCCTGAAAGGGCGAAAGAAAAGTGGGAACATAATCAATGTCGAACGAAGGTGTCCATTCGGGACAAATTTGAGAAAATTAAAATGATGGGCTAAAGCCCATCCTGCGGGAGTCTTTAAAATGACCAAACAGGACAAAAGCTGGGAAAAGCGGTTAAACGGGTCGGTCGATGAGCTGGCGGTAGATTTTGTGGAGTCGCTGTCGTACGACCATCGGCTGTATCAATATGACATTGTCGGGTCGATTGCGCACGCGCGGATGCTGGCGGCCAAGAAGATTATCACCAAAGACGAATTCGAGCAGATTCAGCAGGGACTTATCGAGATTTCCGAGCAGATCGCCGCGGGCAAGTTTGTGTTTGATAAGACGCAGGAGGATATCCACATGGCCGTCGAGTCGGCGCTGATTAAAAAGACCGGCGACGCGGGGCGGAAACTGCATACCGGCCGCAGCCGGAATGACCAGGTGGCCACGGATATCCGGCTGTGGATGCGGGATGAGATCGAGCGATTACAGGTCTGTATTGTCGCCTTGCAAAAGGCCTTCGTCAAGCAGGCGGAAAAATACACGGATGCGATTATGCCGGCTTATACCCATTTGCAGCGGGCGCAGCCGGTGAGTATCGCAGCGTATCTATTGAGTTTTGTTGAGCAATTGGCGCGGGATTACTCGCGGCTGGCGGACTGCCGTAAGCGGCTGAATGTCTGTCCGCTGGGCAGCGGGGCGGTGGCAGGTTCCACACTGCCGCTGGATCGGAAACAGACGGCCAAAGATTTAGGATTTGCGGATATTACCTATAACAGCATCGACGCGGTGGCGGATCGGGATTTCTGTGCGGAGTTTATTTTCTGCTGTTCGCTGATTTTGACGCATCTGTCGCGGCTGGCCGAGGATTGGATTCTTTATACGACCAGTGAATTTTCATTTATCCGCACGGACGATGCGTACTGCACCAGTT
Source organism: uncultured Pirellulales bacterium (assembly GCA_964630865.1). GTDB lineage: Bacteria > Planctomycetota > Phycisphaerae > Sedimentisphaerales > Anaerohalosphaeraceae > Anaeroglomus. Next base: position 1,020 of record CAZVXR010000066.1, read on the forward strand.
CGAGTATGATGCCGCAGAAACGTAATCCGGATATGCTGGAGCTGATGCGGGGCAAGACCGGCTCGGTCTATGGGGCGCTGATGGCGATGCTGACGATTATGAAAGCCCAGCCCTCGACGTACAATCGGGATTTGCAGGAAGATAAACTGCACGTGTTTAAGGCGGCGGATGTGGCCAGCCAGTGTGTTCAGATGGCCGAGGCGATTGTGTCGCACACGGCATTTAATAAAGATAAGATTGCCGCCGGGCTGGATCGGGGATTTTTGGATGCGACGGCGCTAGCCGAATACCTTGTACGCAAGGGTATTCCATTCCGACAGGCGCACGGGATTGTCGGCGGGCTGGTGGCACAGTGTGAGAAAGAGAACAAAGAAAAGCTGGCGGATTTGCCCATAGAACAATTCAAGGCGGCCTGCGATAAGATTGATAAGGATGTCTATCAGACGCTCAATCCAGCGGGTGTGTGCGAAAGCTACCAGACGGAAGGTTCCGGCGGGATTGCTTCGGCGGTGGCGCAGATTAAATATTGGAAAGAGAAACTGGGGAAATAAGAACTTTCGTTATGAAAGTGGTTTGTAAAAAAGGTCAAATTTTGTGTCGCCCCGCTGGGGCTTAAATAATAGGATAGCCTTTTTCCGGGGGTTTACACCCCCGGCTATTATATTACGACCCCTCCGGGGTCTGAAAAAGGAAGTTTTCAACAAAGCATTATGAAAGAAGACAATATAACCTCTTGGTTCGCAGCACAGTCGAAAATCGATTCGGCTCGGTTTCCGATTGGTATCGGCGATGATATGGCTCAAATGGCGCTCGATGGCGGGGCGTCGGTTTTGATTACGACCGATATGCTGCTCGATGGGGTGCATTTTGACCTGCGGACGGCAACGCTCGAGCAGGTGGGGTATAAGTCGATGGCTGCCAGTCTTTCGGATTGTGCGGCGATGGCGACAATTCCGCTGTGTGCGGTCTGTGCCGTGGGTCTGCCCAAAGGCTTTGGGGAGTTACAGCTTAAGGAGTTTTATGCCGGGCTGATACGAGCGGGGCGGATGTTTGATTGCGAACTGATTGGCGGGGATATTACGGCGTGGAAAGAGACGACGGGTCGGCTGGCGGTTAATGTGACGATGCTCAGCAAGCCCAGCGGATACCATCTGCCGGTGCGGCGAAATGGAGCAAAGCCGGGGGATTATATCTGTGTTTCGGGGCCGCTGGGCGGGTCGCTGGCGGGTAAGCATTTGTCCTTTACGCCGCGAGTACGGCTGGCATTGGAAATGACAAAAGTCGCACGTATTCACGCAATGATGGATTTATCGGATGGATTAAGTACGGATTTAAACCGGATTTGTACGCAGAGCAAGGTTGGCGCGATGCTGGATGCGGCGGCGATTCCAATCTCTGATGCGGCGCGGCAATCAAAGGATGGGCTAAAGCCCATCCTACAGGCGGCGATGAATGATGGGGAGGATTTTGAATTGCTCTTTACGGTGTCGCCGGAGATGTGGGTGCGGTTGAATGATGGGCTAAAGCCCATCCTACGGGAGGGTGCGATTTGTAAGATTGGCAGAATTACGGATACGGGGCGAATGGAAATGACGATGCCGGATGGAAATATTGTGCCGGTTGAGCCGAAGGGGTTCGATCACCTGTGAGAATTAGATAGTAGGATGTGCTTTAGCCCATCAATTGGTTAATGAGCGAGACACGAGGTAGATAGGAATGACCGATTATTGCAGAAGAAAATTTCCAGGGGAGTATTATTTTTTCACAGTAATAACTCCTCTGTGAAAGCCTTTTTTGGCTACAGAGTTAGCACACGATTGTCTGCACCTTGCCGCGTCGCGAAAGAAGTGTTCAACGGTATCCATCTCCGCCGTAGTCTTATAAATCGAACAGTTGCACCAGGTATCCTGCCGAAATTGCAAATAGCCAAACCACGCTTTAGGACTTGACATGCAGGTATGCAGAAATTGTAGATAGTAGATAGCAGAATTTTCGTTTTTTTATTTGTTCAGAATTTAGGATTTGTAACTTAGTATTTTCGAGGTATCGTCCCAATTGAGGGGATAACTTAAGGAATCAAGGGTGCATACAAAAAAACAGGATCGACGGTTAATCCCGTCAATCCTGTTTATCCTGTCAAAAAAGCTGTTAGCTGATTACACTCCTTCTTTGGCTCTGCGGAGTATTTCGGCGGCCGAGCAATCTCGTTTTGCCGAGTAGCCTTTTAGGGGCATAATGTGTTCGTTGATGGTATCGAGGAAGTCTGATGGGTACGGGAAAAAGGCATCTTCAACCTCATCCGGCGGGGTGATCCAGTTGCGTGCGCCAAGGATGGCCGGCGGGGCATCCAATTCATCGAAAGCTAATTGCGTGATGGTCGAAGCCATCGTGTGCAGGAAGCTGCCGCGTTCGCAGGCGTCGGAGGCCAGCAGGATTTTACGGGTCTTCTTGACCGATTCGATGACTTTGTCATAGTTGAACGGCACCAGCGAGCGTGCGTCGATGATTTCGCAGCTTACGCCGTACTTCTGCTCGAGTTCCTTGGCCGCGTCCATCGCCCGATAGAGGGTTGCCCCGATGGTCAGGATGGTCAGGTCTTTGCCGGCTTTGCGGATGGCCGGCTCGCCGAATGGGACTTCGTAGCTGCCGGTTGGGACGCCGCCGGGGACAAATTCTTCGGCGTTGCCGTACAGACGCTGGCTTTCAAAGAAGATCACTGGGTCGGTGCCGGTTAAGGCGTTGACCATCAGACCTTTGGCATCATAAGGCGTTGCGGGAAAGGCGATTTTCAGGCCCGGAATGTGGGCGCAGATGGCCGTCCAGTCCTGGCTGTGCTGAGCTCCGTATTTGCTGCCGACCGAGACGCGGAGGACGACGGGCATTTTCAGCAGACCGCCGGACATCGATTGCCATTTGCAAAGCTGGTTGAGGATTTCGTCGCCGGCACGCCCGAGGAAGTCGCAGTACATTAGTTCTACCAAAGCTCGTCCGCCTTCAAGGGCGTAACCGACCGCGGTGCCGACGATTGCGCCTTCGGCGATGGGCGAGTTGAACAGCCGGTGGTAGGGCAGAGCCTCGGTTAGGCCGCGATAGACGGCAAACGCTCCGCCCCAGTCACGGTTTTCTTCGCCATAGGCAACCAGCGTTGGGTCAATATAAAATTGGTCGAGAATTGCTTCAAAGATCGCATCGCGGAAACCGACACAGCGGGCGTCTTTGAGCCGCTGGCCTTTGTCGTCGAATGCCGACCGGCTGCGGGAGGCCAATGCGATGACGCGCGGGTTTTGTTCTTTGGTCATCAGGACGTCCGGTTTTCTGCCCGGCTCCATCGATTCGACTTTCTGATTCGAGTAGAGGGTCTTTTCCAGCAGGTTGTTTTTCTTCTTCAGTTCCGCACGCGGCGAAACAGTCAGATCGACCGCTTTTTTGCAGGCTTTGAAGGCAAGCTGTTCGGCATATTTGCGGATCTGTTCGACTTTGGCGTCATCGCAGACGCCCGCCTTGACGAGGTCTTTGGCGAACTGGATGGTAACATCGTGTTCCTGCCAGGCTTCCACTTCGCTCTTTTCGCGGTAGCTGTTCTGGTCTGATGGGGAATGTCCGCTGTACCGGTAAGTGATGGTATCCAGCAGCACGGGGCCGTCGCCTTTGGCAAGGATTTCTTTCTTGCGGAGGATTGCATCCGCGACCGCCAGCGGATTGTAGCCATCGACGCGTTCGGCGTGCATCTGCTGCGGGTTGATGCCGGCTCCGAGTCGGGCGAGCGTGCCGAAGCCCATCGTTTCGCCTTCGGGCTGGCCGCCCATGCCGTAGAAGTTGTTGTAAAAATTGATAATCAGGGACAGTCCGCCGCGGTGGGCTTCATCCCAGAGGAGTTTGAATTGATCCATCGTGGCAAAGCACAGGCCTTCCCAGACGGGGCCGCAGGCGGACGAGGCATCGCCGATATTGCCGATGACGATGCCGGGCTTGCAGTTGACTTTTTTGAACAGGGCTGCCCCGACGGAGATGTCGCCGGAACCGCCGACGATGGCGTTGTTGGGATAGACGCCAAATGGCGGGAAAAACGCGTGCATCGAGCCGCCCATCCCCTTATTGAGGCCTGCTTCTCTGCCGAAAATTTCAGCCAGCGTGCCGTAAATGAGGAAATCGATGGCAAGGTCTTTGACGCTGCCGGAAGCGTCTTTTTCGACGATCCGCAGGCACTGGCCGCCGAAGTAGCCGGTCATAATCTGCATCAGCGACTTGTCGTCGAGTTTTTGGATTGCCGAAAGACTTTTGGCGAGAATTTCGCCGTGGCTGCGATGGCTGCCGTAGATATGGTCGTCGATGCCTAAGTGATACGCTTGACCGACGGCGGAGGCTTCCTGTCCGATCGATAGGTGCGCCGGGCCGTTGTGCATATACTCGATGCCCATAAACGAGCCGCGCAGCTTGATTTCATTGAGCATTGACTCAAAGGTGCGGATGATGACCATATCGCGCTGGATACGGATCATGTCGTCCTTGCTGTAACGCTTAAGTTCATCCGTGATGGATTTGTTGTATTGATTGACCGGGATGGGCTTAAATTCGATGTGCCCGCTTTTTCGTACCTGTTCTGGTTTTACAAATTGACATTTTGGCATTGCTAAACTCCTGCGTTTGATAATTGCTGTGATTGATTGGGTTCTGAATTGTCGGTGGGGAATACGACATTAATATTGCGTTCGCTGAAGAACTTCTCCCACTCTGGAGAAGGCTGTTTTTCGGTAATGACCGCAGAGATGCGATGGAAGTCGGTGGTTTTGTAAAGCGACGGCTGGTCGAATTTACTGCTGTCGGCCAGCAGGATGCACTCGCGGGCGTTGCGGGCGGCCAGGGTAAAGATATAGGCGCTGTCGATATCGACAGAGGTTAATCCGGAATCCATCCCCAGTCCGTCGGTGCCGAGAAAGGCGCGGTAGCCGCGCAGCCGTTCCAGCATTTCGAATGCGATAGGGCCGATGGTGTCCATGCGTTCCGGCCGGTATTGGCCACCTAAAAGCAGGACGCTGACTCCCGGAGCCTGAAGTTCCTGGGCTGTCCGGACGGAATTGACGATGACCGACAGGCTGCGTTTGCTGCGCAGAAAGACGGTCATTTCGAAACAGGTGGTGCCGGAATCGAGAAAGAGCTGTTCGCCGTCGGCGATCAGGCTGCAGGCCAATTTGGCGATAGTACGTTTAGCGGCGATATTGCGCAGGGATTTAGAGATAAAGGAATAGTCGGAGGTGCGGACGACCGAGGCCCCGCCGTGGGTCAGTTCCAGCAGACCTTCTGCGGCAATGCTGTGCAGATCCCGCCTTACTGTGGCATCCGAAATTCCCAGAGTTTCAGCGACTTGTCGCACGGAGACATGCCCGGACTGATACGCCTGGGTGAGTATGAAATCACGTCTTTGCTGGTTGGTTGAAGCCATAATTTTGTTATAGAACTAAATCTTATACGGGTTATAATTATTATATTGAAACACAAAAAATTCAAAAATGCAACATAAATTTGCAAAAAAATGATTGATTTATGAAATAATTTGTAGTATATTCACTGGTATAGTGAAAGAAGTTTTTGCCGGAGAAGATCGATGCACATAATAAAATACCCTGAAAAGGGACGTTTCTCGCCAAGGGGAGTAGTTTCTATATGGCGAAAAAAAGAGAATGATAATATAAAAAAAGGTGATATTCTGCTGGATATCGAAGCTGCAGGCGAGGTTCTTGAAGTGGAATCCCCCGTAGAAGGTCATTTGCTGAAAGTTCTGGAAGGTGCAGGTCAAGTCGTTAAGTCCGGCCAGCGTCTGGCGTTTCTCGGCACCCCTGGCGAAGATGTTTCAGTTTTTTCAGGGCCAGAAACTGTAAAAGCTCAAGCCCCTGCACCAGCACCATCCAAACCAATTACCGAAGCCAAGAAAGAGGTCGCTATGACATCAAATACGAATACATCAGTCAGTGTTGTTCCGGTTTTAATGCCCCAGGCAGGTCAGAGCATGGAAGAAGGGACGATTCTATCCTGGAAAGTCAAAGAGGGCGACCGGATTGAGGTTGGCCAGATTATCATGGAAATTGAAACGGACAAGGCGACGATGGAAGTCGAAGCGGTCAGTGCCGGCCGGATTGCCAAAATTGTTTCACAGGCAGGAACGATTGTTCCGGTCAAGGTGCCGGTTGCGTTTCTGGCCGAAGAGGGTGTTGATGTGGACGCGTATCTGACTTCCACGGGCACAGCGCCTGCCGAATCGCCCAAGCAGGTCGCTGCCGCACCCGCCGCTCCTGCTCCGAAAAGTTCACCTGTCCCCAAAGCAGCAGCTCCGGTCAGCGATACCGGCCGTGTCAAGGCCTCGCCGGCCGCGCGCAAGGTTGCCGAAAGCAAAGGCGTCAGCTTAGCGTCAATTGGCGCCGGTTCCGGGCCGGGCGGGCGGATTATTTTTACGGATGTGGAAAATGCCGAAGCGATTCCGAGCGAAACGGTGGTTCGACCGCTTAGTGGAATGCGCAAGGCGATAGCCAGGAATTTAAGTCACTCTAAACAAACGATCCCGCATTTCTACGCGACAATAACGATTAACGCTTCAGAATTATTTACGACGTACCGCAAAACCAAAGAGCAGTTTAAGTGCAGCGTCAATGATTTTGTGGTGCGTGCCTGTGCCAAAGCGATTCGTCAGTATCCGGCGTTTCGCAGCCAGTTTACCCAGAATGGAATTGTCGAAAATCCATCCGTCAATATCGGGATTGCGGTCAGCATTGAAGATGGGCTGACAGTGCCGGTACTGCTTAGTGCCGATCGGATGAATCTCCAGCAGCTTTCTGACAAGACGCGGCAGATTGCCGAGGCGGCTCGCAAGGGCAAGATCGAGGGATTGGGTCAGGGTGTATTTACGATTACCAACCTGGGGATGTTTGGGGTTGAGTCGTTTTCGGCGATTATCAATCCGCCGGAGGCTGCGATTCTGGCAGTTGGTGCGATTCGTGAGGGTGTGATTGTGGAAAATGGCGCGATGCGTGCAGGACGGCTGATGTCGATGACGCTTAGCGCCGACCATCGGGTTATTGATGGAGCGCTGGGAGCGCAGTTCCTGCAGACGCTCAAGGGATTGCTCGAAGCGCCGGACGAGTTGATCAAGTAAGCTCAAATATTAAAACCAATAAGGTAAAAGCGAACTGTGACTGGATAAACAGGATTAAAAAAAGAAGTCAGAATTCAGGAGGCAGAAGTCAGAAGTGGAATTTTGCTATTTTATTTTTTTACCATGAAGCCCATGAAGCTCGTGAAGTAAAAATTATATATAGTTAAACCTCTTCCTGCTCTTCATGGTAAAATATATTTAACTCTGTGGCGAGAAAACAAAATGAAAATTGAAAATGGAAAATTGGAAATATCCCAATCATCCATCGACAATCGTTAATTCCATTTGCAGTAAGGATAAATTATGACTGAACATTATCAAATCGCAGTACTCGGCGCCGGACCCGGCGGTTATGTGGCGGCGCTGAAGGCCGCTCAGATGGGGGCTAAGACGGTGATTGTCGAAAAGCATTATCTCGGCGGGACGTGTCTTAATTATGGCTGCATTCCATCGAAAGCGCTGCTGGCTTCCGCAGATTTGATACATCGGATGCACTCTGCCGCGGCGCTGGGCGTATCGGTCAACGGTACTATTGGGTTTGACTGGCCTGCGATTCAGGCGCGGAAAGATAAGGTTTTAACGAAGCTGCGCGGCGGGATTAAAGGGCTGCTTACCGCTCGCAAAGTAACGCTGCTTGCCGGCAAAGCGGTTCTGGATGGGCCGGGCAAGGTGAACGTAACAGATGACAAAGGCGGGGTCAGTTCTTTTACCGCCGATAAGATTATTCTGGCGACCGGTTCTACGCCGGCGCGAATTCCCGGCTGGCCGACCGACCCGGAAAGAGTATGCACCTCAGACGAAGCCCTGCATTGGAAGCAATTGCCCCAGCGGCTGCTGATTGTCGGCGGCGGCGTGATTGGCTGCGAATTTGCCTGTATGATGCATGAGTACGGAGTTCAGGTAACGATTGTCGAACTGATGGACGGTTTGCTTCCTGAAATGGAAACCTCGCTGGGCAATGCCCTGGCGGGCGTATTTGCCAAACGCGGGATAAAAATTCATACCGGCGTTAAGGTCGAAAGTCTTGCCGTCAAAGGCGACAGCGTCGAAGCGGTGATTAACGGCAATCAGATTCTGCAGGTCGATAAAGTGCTGGTAGCGACCGGGCGTCGTCCCAATACGCAGGACCTCGGCTTAGAAAGTATTGGACTGACGACTGATCGCGGCTTTATCCGCGTAAATGATAAGATGGAAACTGCGGTAAAGAATTATTATTGCATTGGCGATGCCAATGGTCGGTGTCTGCTGGCACATGCGGCCAGCGCTCACGGCGAAGTGGCGGTAGAAAACGCCCTTGGCCACAGCAAAGAATTGACTCTGCCGATTCCTGGCGCCGTCTATACATTCCCGGAAATCGCTTCGGTGGGCTTAACGACCAAGCAGGCCGCCCAGCAGGGCATTCCCATCCGGATGGGCGAGTTTCCGATTGGATTTTTGGGCAAGGCGATGGCCGTCGGCGAGGAATTCGGTTTTGTTCAGGCGATTCGCCATTTCGACACCGGCGCGATAGTGGGTGTGCATATCATCGGGCATAACGCCACCGAAATGATCGAAAGTGCAGCAGCGATGCTCTCGGCCAAAGCGGGAATGAAACAATTAGCCGAGATGATCTTCGCTCATCCGACGCTGTCGGAAGCGGTTAAAGAAGCCGCTGAAGATTCGTTCCAGCAGGCGCTGCATTTGCCGCCGAGAAAGATTACGCGGGTTGTGGCGGATGTGGAAGAGGCGAAGTAGATAAGAAGAACATAAGAACACAAGAATATAGGAATGCATGAATACAGGAATAATAGCCGGTAGCCAATAGGCAAAAAAATCTACCGACTACTGACTATCGACTACGAATTTTTTTCTCTGTGAACTCTGTGGCAAAAAATAGTATCAGTTTTTTAAGAATTAGAATCGTACTAAGAAGTAAGCAGTTTATGCTACAGAATAATTTTGCCCTGCATTATAACGACCTGAAAGGCTGAATTGCGTTATTTTGCGATAAGCACAATAAAAACATGTAGCCCAAACCATTGACTTTTTAGTAAGTTTTCCTAAGGGATAGAAATGACAATACAGACAACGGATTTTTTATTAAAACTTGGTACGGTTGAGCAGATCAAAGCTTCTGCGGGCAAATGCGGGGCGGTGAAGTTTAATACGCATATTCATCTGCCGCCGAATTTTTCGGCATTTGAGACAGTTCAGCAGGCTGTTGAGCTTGCGGCCAAAGAAGGCATCAAAATTCTGGGTGTCGGAAACTACTATGACTTTGAGGTCTATCAGGCATTCACCGAGGCGGCATTAAAGCGAAATATCTTCCCGCTGTTCGGGACTGAGATTATCGCATTAGAAGTGGATTTGCAGAAGCAGGGCATTCGCATCAATGACCCCGGCAATCCCGGCAAGTATTATATCTGCGGCAAAGGCATCAGCCGGTTTGAGACCTTTTCCAATCGGGCGGGCGAGCTGATGCGCGGGATTCGGAAAAACGATGACCTGCGGTTGCGTGAAATGGCGGCTAAGCTGGCTGAGGTATTCGGCAAAGGTGGCATGGCGACCGGATTGGATGATACCGCGGTCATTGCCCGTGTGGTCAAACGGCACGGCTGCAAGCCTGAGATGGTAACGCTTCAGGAGCGGCATTTAGCTCAGGCGTTCCAAGAGGTTTTTTTTGAGATAGTTCCCGCCGACCAGCGTGCTGAAAAACTGGCAGCGATCTTTGGGTGTGCGTCGAAATCCGGCGCTAATGACGCTGTCGGCGTGCAGGATGAAATCCGCTCGCACCTGATGAAGGCGGGCAAAAGCTGTTTTGTTGCCGAGACATTTGTGAATCTGGCGCAGGCGAAAGAATTGATTATCGAGTTGGGCGGCATTCCGTGCTATCCGGTTTTAGCGGATGGGTCAAAACAGCGGTGCGAGTATGAAGCTGCGGCCGACACGCTGGTCGAGACGCTGAAAGAAAACAGTTATCGGATGGTGGAGTTTATACCCGCTCGTAATCAGCCGGAGGTGCTGGCTGAATATGTTACGACGATTCGCAGGGCGGGCATTGCGGTGGTGGCCGGGACGGAACATAATATGCTCACTCCGCTGCCGATTGAGCCGGCGTGTGTCGGCGGTAAGGCAATTCCCGATGCGGTTAAGGCAATTTTCTGGGAAGGCGTCTGTGTCCTGGCAGCGCACGCGTTTTTGAAAGCCCACGGACAAAAGGGCTTTATGGACTGCGGCTGCTGCGATGCGGAAAAGCGGATTGAGACATTTCGTGCTATTGGCGAGGCGGTGCTGGCGGCGTTTTTCAAATCAAAGATTAAAAATTAAATATCAAAATGACAATGCAAAATTGAAAATGGACTGTGGTATGGAAAAAAAAGAAAGTATGTAGTATGTAGGGTGGGCTATGCCCACGCGGTTTATATTTTTTGGCAGCCCCCGTCTTCACAAGGGTGGCATTACTTGCTGGATAAACAGGATAAAAAATAGAAGTCAGAATTCAGGAGTCAGAAGT
>CAZVXR010000067.1:0-2401 GCA_964630865.1 uncultured Pirellulales bacterium
GAGCAGCCTTATAAACCGCCGATGCGATATAGTCGTTGGCACAGAAAATAGCGGTGGGTCGAGGGTCGGCATCCAGGGCTCTTTGGGCAATTTCAACAGACAATTTCAAATCAGTACCGAACATAGGATCCTCAATGACGGACGCTTGGATATTCTCTGCTTCGTGAACTGCTTTAAGGAAACCTTCTTTTCTCAAAATCGCGGTAGAAGAAGTCCTGGAGCCTGCGATGTGGACAATTCGGTTATGGCCGAGCTTCATCAGGTACTGGACGGCCATGGCTGATCCGGCGAGGTCGTCGGTTCCAACAAAGTCGACGTCATTGCTCATTAAATCCATATCGACTGTAATCATCGGTATATTTCGATCCAAAACCTCTTTGATATAGGTTTTACGGGCATCGATGGTGGGGTTGATGATAAACCCATCGACGCGTTTATCAATCAACGAATGGATTTGTGCAGCTACGTTTTCGTCGCTATTGTTGTAGGCAAAGGTGTTGCTCCATAAGCAAATCGCATGGCGGTCCATCTGGCTCAGTTCGCTGTGAATACCTATGAGGATTTGCATGCAAAAATCCGTTCCCACGGCGCCTTCTGGGAAAATGACCCCGATATTACCGCTACGGCCAGAAAGCATGCTCCGGGCAAGCTCATTAGGACGGTAACGAAGGCCAGATGCGATTTTTTGCACCAAATCCCGCGTTTCTTGGGATATTTCTTTGCGGTTGCGCAGTGCTCGAGACACGGTCGCCACCGACATGTTTGCTTTTTCCGCAATGTCCTTAAGTACAATTGCCAAGGTAGTTTAAATCCTTATGAATGCCATCTATCAACACATCACGCAAACCTTTGCATCCAGTTATGCAAAGATTTGCATTCATTATACAAAATTTTCATTTCCATACCAAGTTAATTTTTTTGTAATCGTTCGGCCGTGTGCGAAAAAAGAGAAACTGATTTCAGTAGAAAGAAAAATGGCTTTGTTTGGTTTTTTTGGAATAAGCGACAATAAGGCAAGATTTAAGACGTATATGATCATGTTTGTTCCAATGATCCGCTATTTTTTGCAAATTTATGCGAAACCAAGCTTCTGTTATAAAATATATTTTGCCAGAGTTTGTCTTGAATTCGAATCCCAACCGCCATTCTCTCGGTGTGATGTACCATGCCAAACGAGCGTAATTTAAATAGTCCAAAACCGAACACAAGGCTGTATGATCAAGGACAGCCTACACTCCCGAGAGATGTGGTTGCCAACCTAACCTCATTTACAGGGTTTGAAAAGGAAAACAACAAAACCACGCTAAAAGTGTACCATTTCTTGAAAAAACTGGGCGAAAAATATTCGTCAATTTACCAAATTATTAACTTCATGGCTAAAAAATAAGAGAGGGTCTGTCCGGTAATTGTTGCGGCTTTTTATCTCTATATTGTGTCTGGATTATATTTTCTAACCTATTTTAAAATAACATCTTACAATCTTCTCTGCAGGTTTAATGCAAGGCTTCGGCACGCTTCTTTTATTGACCGAGGTTTAGAGAGCGAAGTTTAGGTCTGGAGTAATTTTGAGTTTCATCTTTTTTTTGTCTTGACCTAATTGGAACAGAGTTCTATAATTAGAATTGTAAACGATTGCATGATGAAAATCTGACTATGTTTGCGAGTGTGTATCGGGCTTATTTTTGTCCGGGTGTTTTTCTGCTTTTGCGCAAGGGTCTAATGTAATATCAGCCAGGCATGTGCCTGACGATTTTTAACTAAGGTTTTTGTAGAAAGTGAGGAAGAGTATGAAGAAGATTGTTTTGTTGTTGGCGGCAGCGGCACTGTGTGCGCCTGCGTGGGGCGGTTACTACCTGAGAATCAACGGAGAAACAGCAGGTGCGGATTATACGATGACGGTCGGTACAGCATATAGTGTTCAGGTCTGGAGCGACAGCGCAACACCTGTGGAAGGGTTGGACCCGACTGCAGCCAGTCCGTACATGCAGAATGGCTACAATCTGCAAATGTGGACAGGCGCATGGGGCAACGCTCCGGAAGCGTTCACAAATTTGGCTGTTAACACTGACATTGCCAGTTGGAGCGCTACGGGCTGGACAAATGGGGCTCCCTACCAGAATATTGTCAATATCGGTTTTGCAATTGGCTATCAGTGGGGAATGCCCACTGCGGCCGGCAAGTGGTGGGAAGTAACTTATACTCCCCAGTCTGCAGGGGAGCGTATTCTGGGGTTGGGTTCTTATCCGCCGGACTATAGCGCATTTCGAAATGCCCAGTATGTGAATATTCATCAGGTGGTGCCGGAACCGGCAACGCTGGTTCTTCTGGGGTTAGGCGCTTTGGGTATGCTGCGAAAAAAAGCGTAATCTGATTAAATCATGGGTGGGGGAGTGTTTTCCCC
>CAZVXR010000068.1:0-3383 GCA_964630865.1 uncultured Pirellulales bacterium
GCTGCCGAGCAAAATTGCCAGAACGATGGCCTGGAATCGCAAAGCAAAGATGTTTACGGCCGCGGCGGCGATCCTTGCAATCATTGCTCTGCTGTCGCTGGGACGCGCGTATCGCGACTTGACGCAATATAAAGCTAATCAGACCATCCGCCATGATGTAGGCAGTATATTGACCCGCGCCGAGGCGGCGGTCAGCAAGGTCGAACAGGTCAGATCGCAGGATCAGCCGCTTGCCGATCAAATTAAAAAACAGTTTGATCTGTTCAAATTCCGGGATATTTTGCCTGCGTTTAATCAGCAGTTGATTGAATGTTTGCCCAATAAGACCAACACTCCGGATCAGGCGGTGATTTTCGATGCATATCAGCAAGGTAATCCTGAATTGCTCAAAGACATTCCGAGAGGGCAGCGAAAGCAGATTTTTGTGACTCGGGTTACGATCGAGTTTGCCAAAGATGTATCGAGAGCCTCGTTTCCCCAACCGGGCAAAATGCAGTCGATAGGCGCTGCGGGCAGATCCCCTGCAATGATGGGTCCGATGGGCTCGATGGGTCCGATGGGCCCGATGGGCCCGATGGCTGGTATGCCAGGGGCTGGTGAAACCGGAGATGCGACGACTGCCGAACAGGGGGGTAAGGCGGGCTTTACCATGCTGATTGAAGGGTATAGTCCTTACCACAGGATTGCCGATCTGCTGGATCCACCCGGCGTTGCGGGCGACCAGTCTCGCTGGGGCATCATAAGCCGGTTTGAGAGTTTGGGTAAAACCAAAAACGCGATGTTTGAGTTATTGGACAAGAAAAACACCAATCAATTTAAAGTGGAATGGGGTGTCGTAGAAGCCGGTTCGATGGCCGCAGGCTATGGCACTATGACTGTACAGCCTGTAGGGATTGGCATCCTTAAGGAAATCCAACGTGTTTCGCCTTCTGAGGCAGGTGGCGCAAATCCGCCCGGAGCAACACCGGGGATGCCCGGAATGCAGATGGAACCGATGATCGGCGGCGGCGGAGCAAGGACGACGACCGAACGTATTTTTTCGGAAAAGGTACTGGTTGACCCGATGACCGGCGAAGAACTGAGCAAAACGTATGACATTTATACCGAAGAGGATATTGCCGGTAACCCCAGCTTAACCAACAAGGATTTGGGTAAAATTGAATATGACTCCTATGGCAAACCCAAATTTATAGAACGGGATTCGTGGTTCCGTATTCAGGCAAAATTTGTCTGGAAGACAGCTCCTGGCGCTGAGACGACAGCCCCGCCAGCAGGTCTTTAAGCATAAAACAGCGATAGTCAGAGATTTAGCGGATAAGGTAATAACGGTATGGCAAAGAATATAAATATTGATTTAAAAAATATCGACCTCAAGAAAATAGTCGGCGTGTTGAAAAATATCGATCTGGCATCGTTCAAGAAGTACGCATCTTTATTTCCGTCGATTGGGTTGCTGCTTGTTGCGGTTGTTATTCTTGTCATGGCGATGCTGGTCGGCAAATCGGTATCCAAGAAAATGGATGATAGTATCAGAACAGCCTCAAAGCTTACTTCAATTGCGTCGACGGTTCCCAGCGAGGCGCAGGCTAAAGTTGAGGAAGAGTACTTTCAAAAATATCAGCAGGATGTAAACGCTGTCGAGTTGCTGGCGGTCAATGCGTCGCGACGGGAATTGATTTGCTATACGCCGGTGATTTTTCCGAAACCGACAGATTCTTCCGGGCAGGTGTATAACGTATTCGGCAGGCAGTATCGTATGGCAATCGAAAAACTGATGGAGCGAATCCGAGCCAAGGATGCTCCCAGTGAAGCAGAAATTCGCAATACCGCCGGCGTAGCTGATGTTGGCGGCGGCGCTGCTCCTGCGATGGGTATGGGTATGCCAGGTATGGGTATGCCCGGGATGATGGGATATCCCGGGGCGGCAATTGGAACGCAAAACGCTATGGTGGACGCGGTTTGCTTGAAGCGATCCGATGAAATTCCTGTTTATGCTAACCCCAGTATTTTCAGTTGGTATGGTTTTTGGGAAAAATTTATCTACCAATCGCAGGACGATGCGCTTCAAAATTGCTGGTCATCTCAGATTGCGTATTGGATATATGAAGATGTAATATCAACTACGGAATCGTTGAATGCCGGCTCGACAAAGGTCGCCGCTTCGCCGGTCAAACGTCTGCTGGGTGTTCGTTTTGATGGGCCTGTGGCTTTGACGACGACAGAGGGATATGCGGGTGCTCCTGTGACGAGTGGCGCTTTGGCTGTTCAGGCAGATTCGCCGCGGTATGTAATGAGTTCCGCTTCCGAGACCAGCTCTGGTACAAGTTCCGGCACAAGTCCCAACGCCGGCCCCAGCCCGTTTATGGCAGAGTCCCTGACTGGGCGGGCCTGTGATGAGCAGATTGATGTGATTCATTTCGCGGTCTCGGTCATTGTGGATACTGCATCCGTTTCGGCGTTTATGAAAGAACTCTGCAGCGTCAAAACACACACCTATCTGGACAATGGCAGGACCGAAACAGCCATCCATAATCAGATTACCATACTGCAGTTTGCCATCGAGCCGGTCGGCAGGAATGAAGCGGCTCACGCTTATTACCGATATGGCAAAGCGGGGGTAGTTCAGCTAAATCTCGTTTGTGAATACATCTTTAATCGAAAAGGATACGACGGGTTCAAGCCCGAAGTGGTCGTTAAAGTCCTCGATCCGCAGGCCGCCGCTGGTCAGCAGCCTGGAGGGACAATGTCGTTTCCACCGCCGGATCAGGGGGGGGGTACACCAAGGTAAGAGAAAACGTTCCCGTAGCGCCGCGGCTGAATAACAGGACAATCTTGTAAAGCGTATTGTGGTTTTGGGTCATTATTTTGGGATATAGATTATGAGTAAGAAAAAGGGCAATTTGGTTGACCAGTTTCTCGATAAGATCATCTTGGGTTTAACCGGTCTGGTTGGGTTATATTTGTTTTGGGCGTTTGTCATTGCGAATCCTTATGGCAAAGAGGCAGGCAACCGCAAATACAGCCCCTCGGAAATCGATTGGGCGAACAAGAAACAAACAGAGGCTATTCTTTATAAACTGCAGGGAGAAGCCCAGCCTAAGCCCTATCAGCAGAATAAAACAGCCGAATTAAAAAAAATAATGGATTGCTCTATGCCAACACTTTCACTGGCGGCCAATTGGCCCTGGCCTGGCTCGGGAGTTGTCGATCTGGGGGAAGATCGCAAGTATTCCATTCCGCAGATTCCTCTAATGGAGGGCATTGCAGCGGTTTCGATTCGCGGTGCGGCAAAAGTGCCGACAGAGGATGTTGCTCCAGATCGTCCTTATGCGTCGATAGCCTCAGAGACTGTGGATATGGATATGATAACCTTTTCCGCCAAA
>CAZVXR010000069.1:0-5584 GCA_964630865.1 uncultured Pirellulales bacterium
AATGCCGACATATTTGCCGATGCCGTAGATGACGTGAACAACGTAATCGCCCTTGTGTAAATCCATCAGGCTGTCAATCGGGGACGCAGACTTCAGCGTCCGTATCCGGCGACGCACAGAAACCTGCCCAAAAACCTCGTGATGGCTTAGAACCACGGTATGCAAATTCGGCAGGATAAATCCCTGATGCACGAACCCCAGCGGCAGTTTCATAGTCGGTGGAATTTCGCCCGCTGTTTGCAGTAAAATCTCTTTGACACGGGAAATTTCCGCTTCGTTTTCGCAATACAGATAAATTCGGCTGTCTTTGGCGCGCTCAACCAGATCCGACAGCGCGCTGCGACCTTCTTTCCAGACAGTGCCTGCCTTGTGTTCGAATTCCTGCGCGCTGGTTACATCGAGATGAATGCTGTCAGCGCCGGAGGCGAACCGGCTAATTTCCAGACACGTCAGCCGGCTCATCGCCTGATAGATTGCCGACCACGCGTACATTCCCCGTGCGTTATCTAAACGGCTCAAAAATACATCCGCAACCTCGGCAATCTGTGTCGGCTCTTCCAGAATCACAATCGTATTAGCCGGCAGCATATCCAAAAACAATTCTGACCCGGCTGAATCGAAGATCGTTTCACCGCCGACAGCGACAATCGTAATTTGTTTGAGCGATTCGCCGGAACGCTGCGTGTCGAGGTCAATGAGCCGAATGCTTTCAATGGTATCGCCGAAAAATTCCACACGGACCGCCTGCGGTTCGGATGCCGAAGAACCTGTCGTCGAAAAACTAACCGGCGCAAAGATATCTACAATGCCGCCGCGATGGGCGAACTGTCCCGGAAAATCCACGCTGTCGGTATGTTCAAAGCCGCCGTCATTGAGCCAGGCAAGGATTATCTGCGGGTCAATTGTACTGCCTGTTTTCAGTTCCAGCCCCCGGCTTCGCAGCCGCTCAACCTTCGGCACCGGCTGAATAAGCGCCTGGACGCAGGTTGAAATGATGAATTTGCTTTGTCCCCCATCCGATAATTCCAGCGCCATTCGCAATCGCTGAGAACCAATCTCGTCAGCGACCATCTCCAACGAAGGCGGACTTTCCCATACCGGAAATGTCTGTACAGGCAAACCCGAAAAGGTCTGTAAGTCATCGCAAATCCGGTCGGCATCATCAATATGAGAACTAATATAGAGAATCGGTCGTTTGAGCGACGTGGCAATATGCGACGTCAATAACGGCGCGTAGGACCCCCATGTCCCATCGGCAATGACCGCCCCTTGAGCAGGTTTAGCCTCCGCCAGCCGGGAGACAATCTCTCCAACTGTTTTATCTTTGCTTAACTCCATCAACAGATTTCAGATACCGAATTCAAGACAATAAATATCTCCTTGATGTGTCATACAATCCAATTTTTATCCATTTTTGCCAAATGACTTTGTTTTGATAGAAAAATTCACAGTTCTTAGTTCGAAGACAGTCTTGGTTTCCATCTTGCCCATTTACCCAAATGGGTTTGTTTGGTTTTTCATTGTTACAGAAGCCAGAAGTAGAATTTTCCTGTCAAAGAGCGGATGAACGGTACTTTGTTCCACTGTTCCAGTGTTTTTTGCATTTTTTTGTGAAATTAAGGTCGCTGCTACAAAGCATATCTGGTAATGGTTTATCTTGATTTCAGATTTCAGCTCCCAGCCAAAAATGGGTTCGTTTGGAAAAAACAGCATCCCGCGGCCGGTTCCCAGCTTCCAGCTAACTGGATTCCCGCCTTCGCGGGAATGACAAAAAAACTACGTGGGCAGAGCACGACCCCAAAATTACCCAACCTGCTCAGCTGCATCCCTACATGCCTTATTTTCATTTTAAAGAGCATTGAAAACGTCATTTTGCGGGTTGGTGGATTTGCTGTCAAATCCGAAACAAATCGAAAATTTAAAACTCGAAAACCCAAACGAGCAAATACCTGCTGCTATTGTACTATCGTTTACAGGGTTTGAAAATACCTTAATTGCAGATTTGGCACACACTGGAAAATTATAATTTCCAGTTTTGCAATCACTCGATTTGGCTGTCAGATGGATTTTTGAGCTGGACAAGGAGCTTGCTTAGCTGGATCGTCGTAAACATTTTTGATAATCGCTTACTGAGGTACGTTTTTCCCTGGAGTACCCGTCTGATTGCGTAGATGATATTTTCAGACAACTCATCTTTGGTAATATACCCTCTTGCCCCGGCCTTAAAAGCCTGCTGGATATGAAGCACCTGGTCGCTCATTGAAAAAATCAGCACAATCAGTTTTGGACATATCGCCCTGATCTGCTGAGTTATTTGAACCCCCGTTGTTTCTTTAAACAGCATATCGACAATAGCCAGATCTATCGGGTATTTTTTTACCGCCTTTATCGCCTGGGCCGCATTGCCAGCCTGGGCAACCACGTTCATGTCCGCTTGACATTGAATCAGCATCGCCAGCCCGTTGCGTATGATTGGGTGGTCGTCAACAACCAAAATTTGGGTTTTTATGATGCCGGGGCTTCTGCTGTTTTTCTTTATGTACATGCTATCTCCGCTTGTTATGTCCTGTGCCACATCTATCATTGTCGTCAAGGGTATTGATGAGTCGGTCAAGAGCTTCATCCAACCGCTTGTCAAGGTCATAAGTTCGTTCCGCAAGCTGCCGCCGAATTGCAAGTACTTTGTCCATGCGAAATCGCGGCGGTGTACAGGGAGTCATTTTCGCCGGATCGGCAATCCCCCTTTGTTCGCTGCCGCCATCGACCCAATTCGAAGAAAGATTTACCCCCTCGACGGCTGCGATGGACTTCTTATTCGGCTGACTTAACACGGACATCTTAGACCTCTTTATTCAGAAGCCATAAACGCGGCTCTAAAAACTGGTCAACTCAGAGATACATAACCTCTTGCTCGATAATAGCATAAGTCCGATTTCTGTAAATCAGGGATATGTCTGTTTTTACGGACAGCAAAAATACTTGTTTCTGTGTAAGCAAAAACTCTTACTCGGCAACCTCAATGAAGAACGGATTCATTCTTGAAGCGTTCTGTTCAAAGTGATTGCCCTGAGAATAACAATGTGCGGGGAAAGCATCATTGACTCGGGCCTTTAACGTGTTCAGTTTCTACATGAGTCACCTCCTGCGTTCTCGTGACGCACATATTTGCATAAGACAGTTTGATCTGTCCCCCTTCTCCTGGCGGGAAATATGCATGTACCCTCGATTTGATTACTCACATTTTTGTCATTCCCGATTAATTCCCCACAGTGCGGTGGATTTTGCTGACAAGAGATAAGGCAATCTATCTTACATAAAAAGTATCCGTTACACTGATTTACGCAGGAATCAATGTGGTTATCATTAGTTCATCGATTTGCTGTATTTGTGTTATTGTTATATTGTTGAAAACAATCGTAAAGTTCTCCGGTTTTTTTGTCAAGACGCAAAAGCACGAACAAAAAATTTTGTGGGACGAGAATCTACGAATAGCAACTTATATCTATGTTTCGGCCGAACTTAATTATGATAGATCGGACGACAAGAAAGAAAACTCATCCCCTCTAACGGAGAAGGAGTTTATCAAAGCATAAATTGTTTGGAAGAGTGATTAATTTAAGAATGTGTGTTTATTTAAGAGAAATCTATGATTTCAACTATTCTTGTGCCAACGGACGGTTCAAAGACAGCTCGAAAAGCAGGCACCTATGCGGTTGAACTGGCAAAACAGTTACAGGCATCGATCCTTATCCTCTGTGTGATCGATAAGCGATTCCTGATCAGCCGAACTGTGCCTGTCGGACAATCCTTTCAGGGCGAGGCTGAGACCATAGACGATTACTTGCGGGAGACTGCCCAGGGATTTGCCGGAGACATAAAGGAATTGTGTGATAAAGAAGATGTTCTGTCGACAACCACGATCAAATCGGGGCATCCGGTTGAGGAGATTGTGAAAGCGGCCCAAAAGTCCAATGTCGATCTTATTGTTATGGGTTCCCACGGACAAAGCGCTTTGGCCGCCGCAACCCTTGGCAGTGTTAGTTATGGCGTAATCCACAACGACACCAAAATCCCAATTCTACTGGTAAAGAGGTAACGTACAAGCCGTATTGACTGCTAACAGTAATATTTAAACTAAACTCAAAATATATAGGGAGATCCAATGATGACTGAGAATAAAAATGCAATGATTGCAGTGTATAGCACACACGCGGAGGCTGAGTTAGGTATCAAAGAACTGCATAAAGCGGGATTTGACATGGAGAAGCTTTCTATTATCGGCAAGGACTATCATTCTGAGGAGAATGTCGTCGGGTACTACAATACCGGCGATCGGATGCGGTACTGGGGAAAGCTTGGCGCTTTCTGGGGAGGTATCTGGGGTTTATTGTTTGGATCGGCATTCTTTATGATTCCCGGATTTGGACCGATTCTGGTTGCAGGCCCAATGGTGGCCTGGCTGGTTGGAGCGATGGAGGGAGCGGTCGTGGCTGGAGGCCTCAGTATTATCGGCGCCGGTCTTTACAGCATAGGAATCCCCCAGGACAGTGTGTTGCGATATGAGATGGCGATTAAGGCAGGTAAATTTGTGATCGTCGCGCATGGTACCGTCGATGAGGTAGCCCATGCCAGAGAAATCATCGGATACACAAAACCCATTGAATCCGAAGTGCATCAGGCAGAGACTGTTAATCTGTAGCACCAAGTCAGCGGTACCGAACGATTTTTGAGACGTCTTACGAAAGCTGCAGAGCTGGTACAGCGCCAGGCCAGATTAAAAGACAACCTATAAAATAAATGGAAAGGAAAACAAAATGGGAAAGAATGGAATCCAGGAAAAATTAATCAAGATGTTGAATGAAGCTTTGGAATTAGAACATGCGGCTGCGATTCAGTATCTGGCACATGCAGAGTTGATTGCAGGTCTCTGTTCAGAGAAAATTATTGAACGGCTCAAAGAAATTGCATCCGATGAGGTCAAACATGCAGATAAATTCCGCAATTTGATCGGGAATTATCTGAATGGAGAACCCTCGATGGGAATCGCCGAGACGCATAAGGCCAAAGAAACAACCAAAATCCTTGAAGTCAACCTCAAAGACGAAAAGGATGCGATCGATTTGTACAAAAAGATTTACAAGATAATCATCGAGAACAAAGACGCCCTGCCGTATGTCTTTGAAACTCTGGAACATGAGGTCCGCCATGTTATTATCGACGAACAAGAACATGCCGTGGAATTAACCATTTTACTGGGATAGGAAGACGGTTTTTGTTTCTGAATCAAAAACCGCATCATCTCGGCGCTTTTGGTTTTAAACGATGAATTAAAGCAACCCTATTATTTACAGGAGTCAACATTATGAATAATACCATGGTTAAAAGTGTATCTCCAATTGTATTGCCATCTCTTCCCTATGCAGACAATGCGCTGGAGCCATTCATCTCCGCAAAGACCATCGGCTTCCACTACGGCAAACATCACAAGGGGTATGTGGATAATTTGAATAAGCTGATTTTGGACACAGAGTTTGCCGAGATGACTCTGGACAAAATCATTGCCGAGACCGCCGGCAAGGCCGAC
>CAZVXR010000070.1:0-12920 GCA_964630865.1 uncultured Pirellulales bacterium
CGATGAATATCTATCAAGACATCACAAAAACGGTTGGACGAACGCCGCTGGTGCGGCTTAATCGCATCGGCAGGGATACTGGGGCGCAGATTGTGGTTAAACTGGAATTCTTTAATCCGTTATCCAGTGTCAAAGACCGTATTGGTGTGGCGATGATTGACGCAGCTGAACGCGAGGGGAAATTATTGCCGGGTGGGCTCATTGTTGAGCCCACCAGCGGCAACACCGGCATTGCTCTGGCCTTTGTTGCTGCTGCGCGGGGTTATCGTCTGATTCTGACCATGCCGGATACAATGAGTCTGGAACGGCGGTCGTTGTTCAAAATCCTCGGCGCCGAACTGGTACTGACTCCCGGAAGCGAGGGGATGTGCGGCGCTGTCCAGAAAGCCGAAGAGATTGTCGCCGCTGCGCCGGGAGCATTTTTGCCCCAGCAATTTAAAAACCCTGTCAACGTGGAAATCCATCGCCAAACGACGGCAGAGGAAATTTGGAATGATACGGATGGTCAGGTGGATATCTTAATTGCAGGCGTGGGAACAGGCGGGACCATTACCGGCATCAGCAGTGTAATCAAACAACGTAAACCCTCATTTCGTGCCATTGCTGTCGAACCTGCTGAGTCGCCGGTTCTGTCCGGCGGCAAACCCGGCCCCCACAAAATTCAGGGTATTGGCGCAGGTTTTATTCCCGATAATTACGATGCGAAATATATCGATGAAGTCGTTCAGATACCCTCCGCTGACTCCGGAATATACGCCCGAAAAATGGCCAAAGAAGAGGGCATTCTTGTCGGTATTTCCAGCGGCGCTGCCATCGCTGCGGCACTCAAGGTCGCCGCTCGTCCGGAAAATAAAGGCAAACTCATCGTCGTCATCATCCCCAGTTGCGGCGAGCGCTACCTATCAACCTGGCTTTTCAGTGATTTATAACCCTTTTTTCGACAGGGTGTTAGTATGTTATCGAGACATCGCTTTTCCCGGTAATTCGTCCGAGGATGTTTTTTTATTGTGGCTTTGGCGAATCTATTATTTATATGAACTTCTCGCTAAAATTCAGAGTATTTGACTGGATATAGAGTCTATTTAGGAAAGGAGTGCTTTATGGCCAGATTGTTATATGTTCAGGCGTCACCGAGGTGCAGTCGCTCGAAAGCAATTCAGGTCGCCGACGCGTTTGTCGAAGCCTACAAGGCAAAACACCCTTCAGATACGGTTGAAGTATTCAATGTTTTTACGGCTGATCTGCCGGCGTTTGATGGAGATGCTGTACAGGGCAAATACAATATTATGCATGGCAAACTGCACTCGGCGCGGGAAAAACACGTTTGGGATGGCGTGCTGAAAGTGATTGACCACTTCAAGTCCGCGGACAAATACCTCTTTGCGATTCCAATGTGGAATTTCGGTATTCCCTATCGTTTAAAGCAATATATTGATGTGATTGTTCAGCCCGGCCAGACATTTGCGGTAACCGATAAGGGCTATGAGGGCTTGGTCAAAGGCAAACCTGTTGCAGTCGTCTATGCACGCGGCGGAACCTATACCGGTCCGGCGGAAAGCTACGACCAGCAAAAACGGTATGTCGAACAAATTCTCGGTTTTATAGGCTTTACCGCAATTGAGTCTATTGTGGTAGAGCCGACGCTTCACGGCACGCCCGAAGCGATTGAGGTGATGGTTGAGCAGCGCAGACGTGATGCTCGCAGGCTGGCAGAGACATTCTGACCTGTTTGAGCGAGTTATCCGGACGAGTAAGGCAAAATGGAATAAAACTCTAATCATTTGCTAACAATACCCTAATATTATATACTGATAATGGCCTAAGTTTATATAAAGGGTTGATACGATGGCAGATGAAAAAGTATTAGTTATTGAAGATGAAGAAGATGTACAGGAGTTGATCTGTTATAATCTTAGGAAAAACGGGTATCGTGCGGATGCGGCGGCGACAGGCGCTTTGGGTTTAGCTAAGGCTGTTGCGATTGTGCCGGATTTAATTCTGTTGGATTTGATGCTGCCCGGAGTCGATGGCTTGGAGGTTTGCCGTTCGCTCAAAAAAGACCCCAAAACCAGCTCCATTCCCGTGATTATGGTTACTGCCAAAGGGACGGAGGCCGACGTCGTGGCTGGATTGGAAATGGGAGCGGCCGACTATATCGCTAAGCCGTTTAGCCCCCGTGTCCTGCTGGCGCGGATTCGGGCGGTTTTACGAAGAGATCAAGCCTCTGAGTCCTCCGAGAAACCCCTGTTACGGATTCACGAGATAGAGATCGACAGTGGTCGTCATCGTGTTACGGTTAAGGGCAAGCCCATAACGCTGACCAGTACGGAATTCAGCTTGCTGCGTTTTCTGGCCGCCCGTCCGGGGTGGGTTTTTACACGTTATCAAATTGTTGACGCAGTTCACGGAAGCGATTATCCTGTTACCGACCGCTCGGTTGACGTGCAGGTTGTAGGGCTCCGCAAAAAGCTCGGCTCGGTGGGGAAATATATAGAAACGGTTCGGGGCGTAGGCTACCGGATGAAAGACTCGGTTTGATCGACAATATGCCCATGGAAATGTGACGATGAAAAAACGCTTGTTATGGCAGATATTTCCCTCGTATGTGCTGATTGCATTGCTCGCACTGGCCGCATTTTACTGGAATATTTCCATTCAGATAGATCAGTTTTTTACGCGTCAAACCAGCCAAACCCTTGAGCATCGCGCCCGTTTGGCAGCTCAGATACTCGGCGATGCTATTGACCAATCAGATTTAGTTCAGATTGACCGATTGTGCAAACAAATAGGTCAGGATGTTAAAACACGCATTACGGTGATTGAAAATACGGGGCGTGTGCTTGGCGAATCGAACACCAATCCCGCATCGATGGAAAATCACGCTGACCGTTCCGAAGTTCAGCAGGCGCTGGGCGGCAAAGTCGGCTACTCCGAACGCCGTCCCAGTGCAACGCTTAAACAGCGGATGATGTATGTCGCCGTGCCGATCCTTCGGGGAAATCAGGTTGTCGCATTGGTGCGAACCTCGTTGCCGCTTACTGAGATTGAACAGGCGTTGCATTCCTTGAGGCATCATTTTATTCAATACAGTTTGCTGATTGTGCTGGGATTGGCTTTAGTGAGTTTAGGGCTGGCATGGAAGTGGTCACAGCCTCTGGCGCTGCTGCAAAAGGGCGCGGAGGAATTTGCTCAGGGTAATCTCGATCATCGTCTTGCTGTCAGCGGCAATAGCGAAATTGCGGATGTTGCCAGGACGCTGAATTTGATGGCCGAACAGCTAAATCAGCGCATTCAGGCTGCAGGCCGTTTTCAAAATGAACAGTGGGCAATTTTGGGAGCAATGCAGGAAGGCCTTATTGCATTTGACACACAGGGGCAATGCCTAACGTGCAATGCGGCGGCGGCGGTGATGCTGAAACTGGACCCGGTAAAAACAATGGGGCTTTCGGTTGGGGAAATTATTCGCGGCAGTCAGCTTCAGCAATTCGTCCAAAACGCGATCAATTCTGTCCTGCCTACAGAAGAAGCGATACTGATGCTCGGGCCCAATCAGACGGAAATCTATGTTCAGGCTCGCTCGTCGGCGCTGCTGGGAAACCATTCGGAACAGATTGGGGCGCTGATTGTACTCAATGACATTACGCGTCTTTACCAGCTTGAGCAGATTCGGCGCGATTTTGTCGCCAATGTCTCGCATGAGTTGAAAACGCCGATTACTTCCATTCAGGGATTTATCGAAACGCTGCAGGATGGCGCTGTCGATACGCCGGCGGACGCAAGGCGATTTCTCGGTATTATCGCACGGCAGGCTGAACGTCTAAATACCATCATCGAAGACCTGCTGCTGTTGTGCGAGTTGGAACAGCAGGGACAGAATGTTCAAGTTTCATTTGAACCGTGTGCGATTCAGGATATTCTCAAAGAGACGGCAGAGTTGTGCCGGTACAAAGCTCAGCAGCGGCAAGTCCAAATTAATTTGGATTGCCCACCCGATTTAACGGCGCGGGTCAATGCGTCTCTGCTGGTGCAGGCGGTACTGAATCTGGCTGATAACGCCATTAAATACAGTTCCTCCGGCGGACAGGTCAATATCACTGCAATCTCCGAAGAAAATAACGTGGTGATTCGGGTTCAGGATTTTGGCAGCGGCATCGCGGCAGAACACCAGGCCCGCATTTTTGAGCGGTTTTTTCGGGTCGATAAGGCACGCAGCCGTCAGCTTGGCGGAACGGGATTGGGGCTTGCGATTGTTAAGCACATTGCACAGTGCCATCGCGGGGGTGTTTCTGTTCAAAGCGGTCTTGGCAAGGGTTCCACATTTACCCTGACGCTGCCGCTCTAAGAAAGGCGTCTAACAAACGCCATTACGCAGCTTCGCAGTGCACAGGAAACCAAGCCCAATGATGAAGCTGCCGTTTATCTTAAGCAAATTGAGCGCATCGCAAAAACCCAATAATGCCAGAAAATCTTTTAGAACATTAATCGATAAAAGATGCAGCCTGAATGCAGGGGCGTTTTGTTAGAGGCTTTTGATTTTTTTGGCATAGCAGAGATAATCTTTCTTTCTCGCAACCCGGCCGCATCGTTCACAGACGTATTTAGCGGGCAGAACATAGCTTAAGAACTTGTCGTGGTCGTCGGCAGGCATCTCTTTTTTGGCCAATTTGCATAATTTCTTGCTCATTTTATGATCTCCTGTAAAGGTTCTTTCTACGAGCCGGTACGGATGAGGGTTCACTGTTTTTCATTTTGCCGTATGGGACGAAATCGAAACTGTGCTTTCTGCAGACGAGCGATGCCGGCGGCATGTTCATAAAATTGCTGCTGACTGCGTATCGGCCGCTCATCGGAGGATGCAGACTCGTAACTGCCGTCAGGACGCAATCGCCGCGCATTGAGGGTATCTGCAAAATAGGCAGTCAGAATATCATAGAGCCGTTGTTTAAGATTTGGCTGGGTTATCGGAAAGAGTAATTCCAGCCGCCGGTCGAGATTGCGTCCCATCATATCGGCGCTGCTTAAGTAGGCTTCCGGGTGGCCTCCATTGCCGAAATAGTAAATGCGGGCATGTTCCAGATAGCGGTCTAAAATCGATACGACTTCGATGTTTTCGGAAATGCCTTTAATTCCGGGACGAAGACAGCAAATGCCGCGGATATTCAGATAAATTTTTACGCCTGCGATTGCCGCCCGATACAGCGACTGGCAGATTTGAATATCATCAAGCGAGTTGGCTTTAAGGATAATCAATCCCGGATGGTCGGGCGAACTGGCCTTGATTTCCCGTTCGATAAATTCCAGCACGCGCCGTCGGAGCGAGGTTGGGGCGATGGTCAATTTCGACCAGCCGACGGATTCTGAAAAACCGGTCAAGAGATTAAAAAATGCTCCGATATCCATCGTTAGTTGTGAATCACAGGTCAAAAATCCGATATCCGAATATAACCGGGCCGTTTTATCGTTATAATTGCCCGTCGATAAATGGGCGTACCGCTTGATGCGTCCTTCTTCCCGACGGATAATCAGCAATGCCTTGGCGTGGGTTTTGAAACCTGCAATACCATAAATCACATAACATCCCGCATCCTCCAGCCGTCTTGCCCAGCGGATATTTCGCGCTTCGTCAAATCGCGCTTTCAATTCCACCAGCACTGTAACCTCTTTGCCGCGGCGGGCAGCTTGTTCTAACGCATTGATAATGGGCGAATCCGGACTGGTGCGGTAGAGCGTCTGCTTAATGGCAAGTACATTGGGGTCCTCTGCGGCTTCCTGAATCCATTGAATGACCGGTTCGAAAGACTCATACGGATGGAACAGCATGACATCATGGTCGGAAACCGCATCCCAGATGGAGTCAAACCCGACTAAATCGTTCGGTTTTTGCCCGGGCCAGTCGGGCCATCGCAGGGGTTCGAAACCGCTGCGTCCGACGATCTCCCACAAACATCGCGCATCCGGCAATCCATCAATTGGATACAGCTGTGGCTCGGCAACGTCGAATTGGGTGATGATCCATTGTCTTAGTGTTGGCGAGCAATTCACAGATATCTCAATCCGCACCGCCTGGCGCCGGCGGCGTTCCAGCACGGCTTCTTCGAGGGTTTCCAGCAAATCTGCCGCCTCGTCTTCCTGAACTTTTATATCCGCGTCACGGGTGATGCGAAAAATATCCGCCGACACAAGGGTTTTGTCTTCTGCCATCAGATTGACAAATTCAACCAGAACCTCTTCGAGGGTAACCCAATAAGAACCTTCCTTGCTGGGCAATGCGATAAAACGAGGCAGTGCAGTAGGGACAGGAACGATCAATATCTGCATTTCTTCGCTGTCTTTGGTTGACAGGGTTAGTCCTAAATGCAGCTGAAGACTTGGCAGCAAAGGAAACGCCTGTAAATCCGCCGCGGTTATGGGGGTAAGCAGCGGCAGCAGGTGATGCAGAAAGTATTCCCGCAAAAATCGTCGCTGGTCGGCAGTCCAGTCTGTACGGCGCAGTACACATAAGCCGAATTTACGCAGAGATGCCAGTTGCGATTGTATGGCTTCAGCGTGCAGAGCGGTCAACTCGAGCGTCTTTTGCCGGATACGGTCGAGCTGCTCAGTTGTCGTCAGTCCGCCTGGGTCGGTTGTCTGTGCGCCGGCGTCGGCACGCTGCATCAAACCCGCAACGCGAATCATAAAAAACTCATCTAAGTTGGAACTGAAAATGGCCAAAAATTTAAGCCGTTCCATGGGCGGTACGTTTTCGCGCATTGCCATATCCAGCACACGCCGATTGAATTCCAGCCAGCTAAGTTCCCGATTGATGTACAATTGGGGATCATCCAGATTGAGTTTCGATTTTGCAGACATAGATTATCGTGTCGATTCGGGTAATGGTTCTAATTCAAGACTCAAGCCAAAAACATCTTCAAACAAACTGCTCCGCATTTCTACCGATCGCTTGCTGAGCGACTCATCGGACAGATCCGGCGCTTGAATCCGGACGGAATCCTGATCCAGCAGGCAGCGAAGTCGATCGATCTGACGAACATCGGTAACATCCAGCGCTTTGGCAAGCCGCAGAATCGCGGCCAGTTTATTGACCAAAATCCGGGATTCCTGAGGCAATGCGGTGTATTCCAGGTGTGCCGCTTTGGGCGAGCTGCGTCGATGATAGCGTGCAACATGGGCTACTACGGCAACTTCATTCGGCGTAAGGCCATATATTTCGGAATTCGCTACCAAATAGTAGGTGTGTTTATGATACGCACGGGTTGAAACAAAGGTGCCGCATTCGTGGAGTAATGCCGCGGTTTCCAGCAGCAATCGCGGCCTAAACCCCAACCCGTGAACGGGCTTCAGTTCGTCATAGAGCCGTATCGCACAATCCGCCACGCGCCGTGCGTGATGCAGATTGACACGGTATTTCTCCGCGATTGTCATGGCCGACTGAATGGCCTCCTGTGCAATCGACTCATCTTCCTGTCCGCGGCAGCGGCGAGCCAGTTCCAGCAAAAGCCCATCGCGCATCGACACGGACGGAACCAGAAGCTCTTTGGCGCGAGTCAGCCGCAGCAGCGATTGAAAAATCAGCAGCGCCGGAAGCAGTGTTTCGGCGTCCGAATAGGACATATCCGATTGCATAGCTAATTGTTCGATGCTCAAATGCCGATTACGGCGTACAAAGTCATCGAATGCAGGACGGGTAACGCGATGAAATTTTGGGTTTTCCGAAGGAATTCCGATTTGAGCTGCGGCAAAACGCGCATCAGCTCCGACCGCAACAAACGTTCCAACCCGCGCCAGCGGTACCAGGCTTTTGACGGACACCAGCACTGATTCAATCTCATTTTCAATCAATTCGGCAGTCTGCGAGCTGGAGCGTCCTGCCGTGCCGAGGATTTCCTGGATGCGAATTGAACCCAGTACAAGACTTTGCGAGCTAATCAGTTTGCCGCGGCGCATAACGGTCATCATCGTGCTGCCGCCGCCGACTTCGCAAATCAGCATTTGGCTGCCGCCAAAGTTCCAGGGCTTGTCGTTCATCGCCGCACGTACCGCCGAAACGGTAATTCGACGTTCCTGCGAAGCGTCGATAATCTGTACCTCTAAACCGCACGCCATTAAAATACGGTCGAGGAAAACGTCCGCATTGCGTGCTTCGCGAACGGCGCTGGTTGCGACCGTCCAAATGTGCTTGATTTGATATTCGTCGATTCGCCGCTTAAATTCTCGTAAAATGTTCACCGCCGCCCGCATCGTCGTCGGTGTCAGCCGAAAATGACAAAAGCAGTCCTGTCCCAGTCGAACCGGACGATTGGCGCGTTCGATAATATCTACCGTACCATCGGCCAAAAGCTGTCCGAGGGTCATCCGAATGGAATTGCTCCCAATATCGATTGCTGCAAGCGTCTGCGGCGAGGGTAAGTTTTGTTCTTGTTCCGGCATAAGATATTAATTGTGCTTTAACTCACCTTGTTTGTCAACACTTCAAAAAAATAGCATTTTATAAGAGGAGCCCTTAAGAGAATGCCGCCCCCAAAATCTCAACTTCCCAGCCGGTTGCCCGCTGCAGCAAATCCGTTTTCTCTTTACCGTAATTGATTTCCATTTGGGCCAATCCTTTACTTTTGCAGACAATAGTTATTCGTTTGGTTTGGATTTTGACAGTCAGTTCCTCGATAATCTCGGTATGAGTTCGGTCTAAACCATCCGCCAGACGAACAATCCCGGCAAGCAGTTCAATGGTCGCCCGTTCTCCATTGCTTAAGTCGCCATACACGGGATGCTCTGATTTGGGCAGTGTCTTGCGATGGTAACGGGCTATCAGCGCAATTCTGTTTCGCTCGGTTGGATTTAGCGGCATCGTCGTATCGGATAAAATCATTCGCATCGATGTTTTATGGTGCTTTTGCTGTCCTTGCTTCCATCCAATATCATGAAGAATCGCCCCGCAGGTCAGCCAAAAGCGGTGTTCTGCGGAAAAAGGAAAAACAGAGCTTAATCCGTCAAACAGACGTTCGGCCAAAAATGCGACCTGTTCACAGTGGCGTGCTTCATAATCGCATTGACCGGCGAACGTCCGAACAGCGGCTAAGCGTTCAGTTTGTACGTGCAGGTCAAAGCTCTGTTTTTGTTTCTGAGGGTTCATTGTTCGCCTGTTCAATTATCTCGATAAGCTGCTGCAAAAAAGGAGATTCTCTCCATCTTCCTATCAAAGCGGCTGCCTCGTCGTATCGTTTTTGTCGCAGTGCCATGCGGTCTTGACAAAAGTATTCCAGTCCGGGACGCAATCGAGCGAATGCCCGTGTATGACCTGCGTAATCCAGCATCCGCTTTTTTTCCTCCTTCTCAAAAACCCGGATTGTCTCAAGCCAAACATCGCAGTCGTGCAGTTCGCCCAAGAGCGTCTGTGCTTCTTTGAGCGATTCCAGATACGTGGTTAGTGCGCCGGACAATACGGCATTGCCGATTTCAGCCGTATACCGCAATTTTTTGATCGCAATCCGCAATTTATGGTGTTTTTCTGTATCCTGTGGATTGTCTATACACACCTGTTGCTCTTGGACGTCTTTTAGGCGGGGCGAGACCTGCTTCAATAGCCGACTTAACAACTCCTCTTTGTTTTTTATCGAGGGGTAATTCTCGGAAAGATACAGGGTTTTTTCCATCTGTAAACGGAGATTAATCAATACATGCTTTTTTTGAAATCTTTTTTCGGCGGCAATAATCCGCTTTTGGTTGCGTTGCCGGCTCTGTTTTTGCCGGAGCAATAGCCGCTTTATTCCCGGAAAAACTCCCCGATGTGCGGGGTCTAATTCAGCGACAAATTGCTCTAAAAACAAAATTTGGACGTCCAGATCGCGAGGTTCGCCCAATTGACGCAGCAATTTTTTGGTTTCTTTTTTCCATTCATCTAAATACGCCGGCTCAAAACAATCCGCAAAAAATACCAGTGCCTCCCGCAACCGCCGACAGGCCACGCGAGTTTGATGCAAAGGCTCAATGTCCTCTGTTTTATCCAAACCAGCCAAATGCTCGGCAAGTTTGTCGGCTTGTTTGCCGATCAGCATAGAAGCTGTCTGAAGAGTTTGGTTATCTTTGTCGACAAGCATTGTCTTTTTATCCAAGATTCTTCTTTCACATTAATTTATCCTGTTATTAAACAAATTTGATTGAATAAAGCAAGTTAGAAAGTTATCTTAGCGGTTAAATGTAAAAAGATACAAAATGAGGTAAAAGATGGGAAAATCGCAATCCAAGACACGATGCATCGGAATACTAACTGCCGGTGGCGATTGCCCCGGACTGAACGCGGCGATTCGCGCGGTCACCAAAGCGGCAATCAACGAATACGGAATGACTGTCATTGGCATTCTTGATGGCTTTCGCGGTCTGGTCGAAAATCGGGTCATCCACCTCGAGCAAAAAGACGTTAGCGGCATTCTCACCCGGGGCGGGACGATTCTCGGAACCAGCCGCGACAAACCCCACAAAATGCTGATGGGCGGCAAGTTCCGCGATATGACGCAAGTGGCGGTCGAAAATGTCAAACGCCATCATATCGATAGTCTTGTCTGCCTTGGCGGCGGCGGAACGCTCAAAAATGCCCTGCGGCTGCACCAGCAAGGCAAGGTCAATGTCATTCATCTGCCCAAAACCATCGACAATGATATCGAAGGTACGGATGTATCCTTCGGATACGATACCGCAATGCAGATTGCCACAGATGCCATCGACCGGCTGCACACAACCGCCACCAGCCATCACCGGATTATTGTCTGCGAAATTATGGGGCATAATACCGGCTGGTTGACGCTCAGTGCAGGTATTGCCGGCGGTGCCGATGTGATTTTAATTCCGGAAATCCCGTACGATCTGGAAATGGTCGCCGGATATCTTCAGGAACGTCGCCGGCGCGGCAGTCGTTTTTCGATTATTGCTGTTGCCGAAGGGGCGATTTCCATAGCCCAGGCCAAGGCGCGTGAAAAAGCCCTGGCCAAATCACTAAAAAACAAAACCGGCAAAGATAAGAAAAAAGGTAAAAAAGAAGATGTCTCGGAACTTATGGAACTGGCGATTGACGAATTCGAAGATGCCCTGGGCGAATATACCGAAGAGGGCAAGCGGCACTCGTATAAATTGGTTCAGGAGCCGATGGCAAGCCGTGTTGCCCGACAGCTTCAGGAAATTACCGGTATTGAAGCGCGGGTTACCTCACTCGGACACGTCCAGCGGGGCGGTACCCCCAGCTCATTTGATCGCTTGCTCTGTACCCGGCTGGGGACTAAGGCGGTCCAGCTTTTAGCCAAAGGCGAATACAATGTGATGGTTGCTTATGATTCGGGCGTTTGCCAGCCAATCCCCATCGCAAATGTCGCGAGCAAACGCAAAATTGTACCGATTGACCATCCGATGATTGCCTCTGCCCGGCTTGTCGGTACCTGCATGGGTGACCAAATCCCCATTTTTTAATCGGATGCCGTCCTTTTGCGCGATGATGGTCATCGCGACATCATAAATTGCCGTATTATCAATACACGGTCCCGTCCATCCGTTTCCCAGTCCATACAGGTTTTTCAGGTTACTGTCCGCACCGACAACATCGTTGCCGATGGGTTAATCAGGCTGCGCCCAGATTGGTCATAAAGATATCGACAAATCGATCCGGATTTTTGACCAGCCGTCGTCTTTGAAGTTCCTGCAGGGCCTCGCTGCGATGCGGCTCTTGTCCCAGGACCGACATCAGCATTAACATTTCAACCCGTTCCCATCTCAGCGTTTCGTTTGCGTTCTTTTTGTTTTCCATAGTCATTTCCTTTTACAGTCTGAATTTATTCTTTTCTTTTTACAGTATCCGCTGTTTCCATTAAGAATCGATGAGCAAACGGTTAAAAAATGATTTGAGCAAAAAAAAACGTGATGACGTCAAATGCATTAATTTCGCGGTATCCGACCTAATCGAATTCTAATTTTCTCCGCATCTAACCTTAATAATACGCTTGTAATCTGTCTTTCAGAATACCGGGGCAAAATCGTTTTGCACGGGAACAAAGAAAATTTTATGGAGATATCACAATGATCACAAACAGGACATTAAGAACAGTTGTATGGATTGGGCTGATTCTGGCTCCAGGCTCGGCCAGAGCGGACGAAGCTGCAGAGCTGCGCCAGCAGTTGCAGGATCAATCCAAGGCCATCACGGAAATGCAGGCCAAGCTCGACACACTCGAACAGGGGCAGGCCGCCCAGGAACAAAAGATTGCGGCAATCAAGCCGGGGGAAATGAAAATCCCCGACACACTCAAGTGGGTCGAGAAAATCAAGCTGTACGGCGATTTCCGCTATCGCTATGAAAATGTCTCGCAGGAATCCAGCGGAACCGAACAGGATGCCGTCAATCGCAATCGCATTCGCGTCCGTCTGGGACTAACCGCACAGGTTAATGACGAGACGACATTGGATATGCGGCTTGCCACAGGCAAAAGCGATGATCCGGTATCAACCAATCAGAATATGGGCGATAGCTGGACGTATAAAGGCATCTGGCTGGATCGCGCCTATCTGACGTGGAAACCCGCTTCGGTCGAAGGTCTTGCGGTATTAGCTGGAAAACTGGGCAACCCTTTCGTAACCGTCGGCAAAAATCAGCTCATCTGGGATGGCGACCTGAGCATGGAAGGTATTGCCGCTCAATACAACTATAAACTGTCGGATGAAACCAGTCTGTTTACCAATGCGGGCGGCTTTTATGTCCGTCTGGATGACAACAATACCGACTCGATATCGATGTTTGGATCCCAGGGCGGGATAATCCATAACTTCGACAAGGACAACAAGCTGACCGCCGGCGTCGGGTATTTTGATTATGGCAATCTGGTTGGCGAAACAACTTTGGTTAAAGACAATATGTCCAAAGGCAATAGCACCACCACGGTTAG
>CAZVXR010000071.1:0-4051 GCA_964630865.1 uncultured Pirellulales bacterium
AGAACAAATCGGTTTGTTTTGTTCTAAAATTCACACAGAGGGGGTAAAGAGTGCCGCTTATGTCGGATTACAGGGCGGGTTATGGTTGCTCCAGGCAGTCCGCCAGAGGGACTTGAAGCAGCTCGGCTTGCCAGGGAACAATAACTCCCTGTTCCAGCAGTTGGGTTAGACCTGCCGTGCCGGATTTGGCGACGACGGTCATGGCCGCACGAGGCAAAAGGATATCGGCGGCGACGTTATTTGCATTGGCGACATCCAGGCAGCACAGACGGATTTTTTCAAGCCGCTCCAAAAAGGCGCCATCAGGACGCGGTATCCGCGTGCCCTCTCTTTTTGCAGGCCATTGGGAACTATCCTGGGCGAAAGCTTTTTCGAAGGCTGCATGCAATGACTGCAGGCGTTTGCCCTTGCAATGACTGACTGTCGCGCACAGCGCGGTGAAATCCGGCTCCTGGAGTGTTTCGCCCTTAATTGCAAGACTTACAAGCCGTTCATTATGCAGGATACGAAATGGCGGCAGGTTTGCTTGTTCGGCTTGTTTTTCGCGCCACTCCCAAAGCAGTTTGAGGAATGCCAGTTGTCGCCGCGACAGCGCGCTGCTGCCTTTGATTCGAAAGTCTTTATTTGGCTCGGACTGTTTTGTATGGCTGGCAGCGGTACGGACGGAACGCTGGCACATTTGTTTATGCCAACCGGTACGCTGCTGATCGTGCAGTCCGGTCTCCAGTTTTTGGGCAAGCTCCAATAGATAATGCGTATCCAGCGCTGCGTATTGCAGCAGCGATTCAGGCAACGGGCGTTTCGACCAGTCTGCCTTTTGGTTGGATTTGCTGATGATAACATCCAGCATGTCATTGAGCATCCCGGCCAGATTCAACGACTCCAGACGCAACAGCTTGCCTGCGAGCATGGTGTCAAAAATTTCCCCAGCAGGCTCGAACCCAAAATCCATACGCAGCATCCGCAAGTCATATCCTGCATCGTGGAAGATCAGTTTCTTGTCGCCAAGGCAGCGAAAAAAAGAGGATAAATCCAGTTTGGCCAATGGATCAATAATAAAATTATCGCCTTCGAAGCTCAGTTGAATCAGGCAGACTTTGGGGTAATAATGATGAAAACTATCGGCTTCAATATCAACTGCGACCGTAGAGACACCGTGCAGTTTATCAACAAGCTGTTCAAGCGGGGCCTGCTGATCCATGTAATTGTATTGTATCTCTTTGATACTCAAGGCGTTCTGTCCAGTGATTTAATTTCCAACTCAAACAATACGCAATGTCATGGTTTTTGTCAAGGATTTTGATGCCGGTTTTTCATCCTATCCATTTTAACAGTACCCCTGCTTCAATAGCGGTGAATTATACGCCTTATTTATTTTTTTTAAAATTAGGTATTTTTACGGATTGCGGCAGAAATTGAACACCCATATAATACAGCCGTTCTTTTTGTCAAATATCGACCTTTCAGCGCCTGTATTTTAGTTTGACACACCGATGAACAGCAATGTTGTCTAGTGTATTATTTTAATCCATTTTTTTAGGAGGTATTAAAATGAGAAAAGCAACATTTTTTTCGTTGGCAGCCGTAGTCTTCGCAAATGTCGCAATGGCAAGCTACAGCTATACCGTAATCGGCAAAGTATATTATTCCGGCAGCAGTCTTCCGGTGCCGAAGGGTACGGCGGTGACCCACACGGCTAACTTTACTGGTGGCGGTTCCGTTCAAAACACGGTCTATACCGCGGTCGATGGGTCATTTAGCGTTACCCTGAATAGTTTGTCGACAACTCCTGTGGGGGCGACGATGAAGCTCAAGGCAAGCACAGGGCTATGTACCGGGGCGACCAACTGGACATGTAACGCAACTTACGAAAGCAAAGACGTGTGGGTGGCCTGTTATGTCAACCCCAACTTAAAAGTGTCAACCTTGCCCGTCCACTTTACCGGAGTCGGCGTACAGCCGCCGGTTACAACGATAGCGCTGCTGGAAGAGCCGGGGGCTCCAGTGGTGGTGCAGAATTTTCAGGTGAAGATGGTCTGGAATGGTGCTCAGATGAACGCGATGAATATAGTGGCCGGGCCAAAATTCCATATTACCAGCTGGTCTTCGGCCCCCGGTTCGGGCGAGCTGTATGTTTCAGGCGTCGCTAACGGCGCGCCGGTTCAGCTGCCGATACCGCCGATAGAGCCAGAGTCATTCTTTGATGTGTTTTTTGAGGTTACTGTTCCGCCGGAAGAACTTCCTATTATCACGGCCGTAACAGTGGTTCCCGAGGAAACACAATTGTTTGGTGAGGGAATCTATCATTATCCCTATCAGAATCAGACTGATTATCTGGCGGGCGAACTGGAAAAATGCAAGGCGACATTTATGATTGACGGTCTGGCCGGGTGGGAAGAGGCGCTGCAAGGCAAATTGCCCAATCCTAATGTCCATCCGACACCGGCAATTGCGTGGGAGCAGTATATGGCCTATTGGGGCGATCCGCTGACTGAAAAACAGGGTCTGCCGTATCCGGAAACGACCTTTGTGCCTTGCGCGGAGCCGAATGGACAGTTGTATGTCTGGGGCGGCGGCGGTGGCGGCGGGATGGAAGAGCCGGGCTTGGTTATGACCTGGGGCTTCCCACAGGATAAGCCTGGCAACTATGCCAGTGCGTGGCGTTATGATTATGGTCTTGACCCGGATTTGTCCAACTGCACGATTCAGGTTACGGTTACTCCGCCGCTTGGGGTGAATATCACTGCGGTGTCTTTTTCGATGATTGATGCGGCCAACCGGATGCGGACCTGGTGGTGGGCTGTGCCGGCAGCAATCCCGCAGGGGGTTGCCACCACGGTTAAGATTAATACCGCCATCGCCGGTATTGGGGCAGCAACACCCGCGGCATCGGGACATATGAACGTGCCCGGATTTAACATCGCGCAAGTGCAATTCTTTGATGTGGATGAAAACTTTAATTACATCTTCGGTCAGCAGCCCGCACCACCGCCGGGCGGAGGCATTCCGGGACGTGCGTGGAACTACTGGACGAATCTGACGGTAACCAAAAATACTGCGGCCAAGAAGTGGTTTTATATCAAATACAGTCAGCCGCCGGTGGTGATCGATGCAAACCAGCCGCCGATGATCCACGGCTGGGATGAGAAATCCGTCTATCGACCGCAGCCGAACCCGGTTATGGCCGACGACTGGCCGTGCAATGATAATCGCCCGATTACGGACGTTCATTGGTGGGGTTCGTTTATCGGCTGGACGCAGCCGCATCTGCCGCCGGTTCTGCCAAAAGCTTTCCATATTGGCATTTGGACGGATGTGGCTCAAGGCGCCCCGGGCAATCAATTTCCATACAGCCATCCCGGTACACTGATTTGGGAAAATACCTGCACCAGTTGGGTTTGGAACTTTGCCGGTTATGACGTTGATCCACGACCGAATGGAATGGAAGACGAAGCCTGCTTCCAGTTTACTCAGCTTCTTAGCGAAGATGAGTGGTTTTATCAGAAGCCAGATGAAAATCAGGTTTATTGGTTGAGTATCGCGGCGATTTACGACCAGCAAGACTGGCAGAATATTCAGCATCCGTGGGGCTGGAAGACGCGGCCGCATAAGTTTAATGATGATGCGGTACAAATTCAAAATGCGACCATTTGGCCGCCGGCGATCGGCGCTGTTTATAATGCCGGTGTACCGATTCAATTACCGGTATGGCCTGACCCGCAAGGCGTAAGCTGGGACCTTGCGTTTGAGCTAAGCACAAATGAACCAAAAGCTCCGGCCAGTGCCGATCTTAATTACAGTGGTTTTGTCGATCTGGCTGATTTGGCGATTTTCGCGACGCAATGGTTGACAACGCAACCCTAAACGTTTTCATACCGAGGGGAGAACTTGGGTGAAGCCGGGTTTATGAATCGGCCCGGCTTCGTTTTATTGATGTAGCGTGCCTTGCGATTTTCGCTGCACAAGGGTTGGCAACTCGACTATGGTTTTGTACCGAGGGGAGAACTTGGGTGAAGCCGGATTTATGGATAAATCCGGCTTCGTTTTTTTT
>CAZVXR010000072.1:0-11748 GCA_964630865.1 uncultured Pirellulales bacterium
ACGGCGGTAAAACAAACGTGAAGCCGCTTATAGAATATACAATATAATTTAGATGACAGAAACCGGCGGGGCCGGAAAAAATTGAAAATTGAAAATTGAAAAAAATATTAGGTATACAGGTATACAGGAATACAGGTATACAAGGACGCAAGAATAATATAGCTGGCAGCAGCCGGCGGAGCCGGAATTGATAATTGATAATTGATAATTGAGAAATTAATATTTTAATAAGCTTTTAGCGATTAGCGTTTAGAGGCAAATTCGATTTCAGATTCCAGATGACCCTTTGTGGCGGAAGTAGTCTATCGTCGCGGCCAGGCCGTCATCAAAGGCGCTTGATGGCGTAAAACCTGCCGACTGGATTTTATCAATTGCCGCACACGAATGTTTGATATCACCCGCTCGCTCGGGGGCAAACCGAATCTCAGATTTCGAGCCGGTCAGCGCGATAATTTTCTCCGCCAGCGCCTTAATGGTAATCGTCCGGCCATTGGCAACATTATACACGCCGCAAAGATCGGGCCGCATCGCCAAAAAGACATTGGCGGCAACGACATCCCTGACATACACAAAGTCCCGCGTCTGAGCCCCATCGCCAAAGATTGTGATCGGCTCATTGCCAATCGCCTTATCGATAAAAATCGGCACCGCCGCGGCATACTGGCTCTTGGGGTCCTGCCGCGGACCAAAGACATTAAAATACCGCATACAGGCGGTTTTCAGCCAGCCCTGATCATTGAACATCCGGCAGTAATACTCGCCGTCCAGCTTGGTTACCGCATACGGACTTTTCGGCTCGGGCAGCATATCCTCGGTCTTGGGCAACGTCGGATTATCGCCGTACACCGCAGCCGAAGAACTCAAACATAATTTTTTAACGCCCGCCTTGGCGGCCGCGTCCAACACATTGAGCGTTCCCTGCGTATTGATCTCGACGCAGTCTTTGGGTTTACCCATCGACTCAGGAACACTAATCATCGCGGCCAGATGAAAGATGTAATCGACACCCTTGACCGCATCCTGGACAGCAGCCGGGTCGGTAACGGAACCTTCAATCAGACGGCAATTCAGTCCATCCAGATTGTGCCTAAAGCCGGAACGGAAATTGTCAAGAACGACAACCGAATCCGCGTGGGCAGAGCCCACCCTACCGGGAGCCGTCCCCATTTTTGCGAAATATTCTGCAATGTGGCTGCCGATAAAACCGGCGCCGCCTGTAATTAAGATACGCATTTATTCGCTCCCAGCCTTCAGCAACCAGATTCCTGCCAATGGAAAATAGAAAATGGACAATTGAAAATTATTGGCACCACGCCGGATTCGTCGGATGGCCGCACTGGAGCCACTGCTTGGACAACTCAGCTACATCCGCCAAATCCACGAAACAATCGCCGGTTACATCCGCGGTCAGCGCCGCATTGCACTTAAAGACCGTAAAGACCGCATTACTGACATCGCTGATGGACGTCCCGGGCACACTGATGCGAATCAGGCAATTGGTGGAATTGGCATCGGGAATGGTTACAACCGCCGAACCCGTATTGGGGGCAGATTCTGCGAGCGTTGACCAATTTGAGCCTGAATTGGAGGAAAATTCTATTTTCACTTCGCTAATTGGATCACCCGCAGTAAACCACTGAACCGTATGCTTTCCTTTGGCAAGCCACTGCTCGTTGCCATTTGGGGCAGTAACCGTTACCGTTGCTGTAACAGGCAAAGCAGCGCCATAGATATTCCAATCCACGTTCTCATCCTGCCAGACAATGTAGCGACTTGATACGGCTGGAGCGCTTTGGTAGCCAGGAAGCGTACAGATAAGTTCGGTCTGTGCTGTGCTGATTTTATAGGCATAAATATCGTAATTGGTCGAACCTGCTCGCCGATCACGCCAGACAATCCAATCACCAGAAACGGCGGGCGAATTCTGCCGCTCCGTATAAACACAAACGGGAAACTCTGCTGCACTGGATAGATTGTAGCCATAAATATCCGTGTTGCCATTGCGAAGGTCTTGCCAAACCACAATATTACCGCTAATATCAGGAAAGTCCTGATTGCCGGAAGCAGTACAAATCGCAAACCCATCCCCAGGCACATTGCTCAGATCGATTGCATAAATGTCGAAGTTGCCATTGCGATCATCATACCAGACGACCTTGCTGCCGCTGATAGCCGGTGCGTACTGATTGGAGTTGGCTATGCAGACCGCAAACTCCTGTTGGGTGTCGAGATTGTATCCATAAATATCCGAATTGCCATTGCGGCTATCCTGCCAGACCACAATCCGGCCGCTAATATCGGGGTAAAACTGGTCTGCCCCATTGGTGCAAATCGGAATCAATTGACTGGTTGTCAGATCGTAAGCATAAATATCATAGTTGCCATCACGATTATCCTGCCAGACGACTATATTGCCGCTAACTGCCGGAGTTGTCTGGTCACCATTGGCCGTACAAACCAGTATCTCCGCCGTATCCGGCAAACGTCTGGCATAAATATCCACATTACCCGTGCGAGCATCCTCCCAAACCACCAAGCTTCCATCAGCCGCAGGATTTGATTGAGTACCGTTGATTGTGCAAACCGGCAACAACGTCCAATCGGCAAAAACATTAGAAACGAACAAACATACGCTGATGATCACGATGACTCTTTTCATACCACTGCTCCTTTCAATTTCAGATTTTGGAAATATTTTTTTGCCACAGAGGGCACAGAGAAACACCGAGGGAAATTCTAAATTTTAAGCACTAAATTCTTAACAAATTCAAAAATGAAACCACAGATTATTTTCATTTGCTGGAAGCTGTTTTTATGCTTTAACGATTTTGTTTTTGCCGGTTTTGACATTGACGCAGGCATTGCGTGTATCAATAACCAATCTGGCATTCTTGACAATCCATTTATAATCATACGCACTGTGATTGGTAGAGATAACCACCACATCATAACTCTTGACAGTCGAAGGGGTCAGTTTCTTGCTGGTCATTTGCAAATCATATTCGCGCATCTTGTGGGTGGCCGGAACATAGGGGTCATTGTAATCGACCTTAGCGCCTTTTTCCTTAAACAGCTCGATCAGCTCCAGCGACGGCGACTCACGGACATCCTCGATATCGGGTTTGTACGCCAGGCCCAAAATCAGAATTTTACAGCCATTGAGGCTCTTTTTGCGGGCATTGAGCGCTTCCATCGTGCGGGTTACGACATAATGCGGCATATCGGTATTGATCTCGCCGGCCAGCTCGATAAAACGCGTGGCCATGTGATACTGCCGCGCTTTCCACGTCAGATAGAATGGGTCAATCGGAATGCAGTGGCCGCCTAACCCGGGGCCGGGATAGAATGGATGATAGCCGAATGGCTTAGTCGCTGCAGCGCGAATCACTTCCCAGACATCAATCCCCATCCGGTCAAACAGCATCTTAAGCTCATTAACCATTGCGATATTGATGCAGCGATAGGTATTTTCCAGAATCTTCGCCGCTTCGGCCGCTTCCAGCGACGATACCGGAACCAGCGTATCAATGGCGAAGCTGTAAATCTGACGCGCCAATTCGCAGCATTTCGGGGTTAATCCGCCAACAATTTTAGGAATCGTCTTGGTGGTGTATTTTTTGTTGCCGGGGTCTTCGCGCTCGGGCGAAAAGGCCAGGTAAAAATCCTTGCCCGCAACCAGTCCGGTCGCTTCCAGAATCGGCTTCATTACATCGCGCGTCGTGCCGGGATAGGTCGAGCTTTCCAGTACAATCAGCTGCTCTTTGCGCAGCGATCTGGCAATCGTATGGCTGCTTTTTTCGATATACTGCATATCCGGCTCACGGTTTTTCGTTAGCGGCGTCGGCACGCAAATTAAAACCGCATCGGCCTTTTTAATCTGCGACATATCGCTGGTGGCGGTAAACAGGCCGTTTTTGACCATCGATTTAACCTGTTCATGCGGGATGTGCTTGATGATACTCCGGCCGGAATTGAGAACCTTGATCTTCTTTTCATCAATATCAAAGCCCAAAACCTTGATGCCGGCGGAGGCAAATTCCCGCGCCAGCGGCAGGCCGACATAGCCCAATCCTAAAATACCAACGACGACTTGTTTCTTTTCAATCTTCTGCTGCAATGTTGCCATATTAAAAACTCCTTAAAATTAGATACCAGATTTCAGATAACAGAAACCACAGACACAGATAAATTCTTAGAAGAAAGCTTAGGGCGACAGCTATTTGTTATCAAGAGACTTGACCGTATCTGTCAGCATTCTTTTTAATTCAGGCAATTCTTTATGTATTACACCCCAGACAATGTCCGGCAAAATACCGAAATAAACATGAATCAGCGTATTTCTCATATCAATCATATCCCGCCAGGGAACCTGCGGATGAGCGGCCTTAAAGGACTTGGATACCGAACGCGATGCTTCGCCGATAATTTCAATATTGCGGGCCACCGCATCCTGAGTCTTGCTGTCTCCAAGGAAATCTTCGTATGTCTGCCCGGCCGCATAGTCGAACACTTTCTCTATCGCATCCAGAATATCCAGGATTCTCAGGCAGTCATTACGCGACATGAATTAAATCCCTCTTGATTTCATCCGCCAGCCGACCTC
Organism: uncultured Pirellulales bacterium; assembly: GCA_964630865.1. Lineage (GTDB taxonomy): Bacteria > Planctomycetota > Phycisphaerae > Sedimentisphaerales > Anaerohalosphaeraceae > Anaeroglomus. Next base: position 4,604 of record CAZVXR010000072.1, read on the forward strand.
GCACCGCCGGCCAAGTCAATAAATCAACCGGCCTATTCAGCAGCGATTCAAGAAAAACCTTGCAGTCGCGATACGACGCATAGCTGGGCTTTTCAAGATCAACAACCAAATCAATATCGCTTTTGCCGGTCAATTCATCACGGGCAACAGACCCAAACAAATCCAAACTCCGCACCCCAAGCTGCTCTAACCGGGTTTTATTTCGACTCAAAAGCAATACGACGTCTTTGCGTGTTGCAGGAGTCAATTCTTTCTTGTTGATATCTTTTGCCATAACATCAAATCTTTTAAGAGAGGTTTGATTTCGGCGAAGCCGAGTTTTAGAAATTCATCCTTCTTCTAAAGATGCATACAAAAACGCCTCTCGTACCGCATCTTCGATTTGCTGACCGGTCCAATCAGGGTGCTGCTGTCGAACCCATGCAGCCTTGAGCTTCCATGCCGACCAATACATATTCATACTGATTTTCAACTTTTGCTCCGGACTCATCGCACGATAAATCCGATCTTGAACCTCCTGAGCCTGACGAAGAGGACTATCCGTTATGCGTAAAACTCCAGCACGGTCTTGGCCACGAAATCTTTCATCGCATCCGTCAGTTCCGGATAAATCGGCAACGCAATGACCTCGCGGGCGGCCTTTTCCGCTTCCGGGAAATCGCCCTGCCTGTGTCCAAGATACGCGAAACATTCCTGAACGTGCATCGGCACCGGATAATAAATCTCGCAGCCGATCTGATTGGCCTGCAAATGTTTGATCAAATCATCCCGGCGGGGAACGCGAATGACATACTGATTAAAAATCGTCTTGCAATCCGGCGAAATATAGGGCGTCTGAACCACCGACCCTTTGAATTTCTGATTATAATATGCCGCGTTGCTGCGGCGCTTTTCAGACCAGCTTTCCAAATGCGGCAATTTCACCAACAGCGCCGCAGCCTGAATCGGGTCTAAGCGGAAATTGCCGCCGATATACTTGTGATAATATTTCGGCTCGCTGCCGTGATTGCGCATCCAAACGAGCATCTTATACAGCGCCTCATCATTGGTTACCGTCATCCCGCCATCGCCGATGCCGCCCAAATTTTTACTGGGAAAGAAACTGAAACATCCGCAGGTTCCTATACTGCCGGCTTTCCTGCCCCTGTATGCCGCCGAAATCGCCTGACAGGCGTCCTCAATTACCGCCAGTTTGGCCTTATTGGCAACCTGCATGATCGGATCCATATCCGCAAGCTGCCCATACAGATGCACCGGCATAATGGCTTTGCTTTTTTTCGTGATAGCTCGCTCAATCAGGGCTGGATTGATATTGTACGTCTTGGGATCAATATCCACAAACACCGGCTTAGCCCCCACACGGGCGATACAGCCGGCGGTAGCAAAAAAGGTAAACGGCGTCGTGATCACTTCGTCGCCCGCCCCAATCCCCAGCGCCATCAGACTGGCCAGTATCGCATCGGTACCGCTGGACATCCCAACCGCATATTTGCAGCCGGAAAGCTCAGCAACGGCCTTTTCCAGCGCCGCCACCTTCGGCCCGCCGATACAGACCTGCGAATCGAGAACTTCACTAATTTGCTTTAAAACGTCTTCTTTAATCGCCGCGTACTGCGACTTTAAATCCAATAAGGGCACTTGCATTTAACACTCCAATTTGAAATATAAAACAGCCATTCGGTCTATGTCGTCAATTTTTCCAGTAAATCCGCGATATTTAATTCCGCCGCCCACTTTTGCAAATAATCCAAGTCCAGATTATCCCTTTGCAGCCGAAACACATTGAGTGCATCCTCAAATTGCATGCGCGACTGGCCATCTTTCGACCATTCGAGCTTGGTTAAAATGGAATCTTCCGGCGAGACAATAAATAACTCAATACCCAGAATCACGGCCTGCCGACGACGGGAAAACTCCTGCTGACTATAGGGTCTTGATTTGCAAATCATCAAGTCCGCTTTCCAGCCCGATTCAATATCAATCACATTAAACATCGAGCGGTTCTTAAGCGATTCTTTCACCGCAGGTCGGCTGACATAATATCCAGCCCCTAACAGATCCAGAAACTGAGTGAGCTGCTGCTCAGAGGGGGGATCAATTACGATATCCACATCATTGGTCGCCCGGGGTTGACCATGGAAACTGCTGGACATCGAACCGGAAAGCATATAAGGTATACCGGATTGATTTATTGCGGCAATGAGCGCCTGTAAAAAATCTTTTTGAGTTCTCATACACAATCGCCATAAGCAGCCGCAATATCCGCCAACAGATTCTTATCAATAGTCATCGCCAAAATTGCCCGCACAGTCTGTCTCTGGCTGTACTCCGGATGACGTTGACGTATGCCGGAAATAACAATCTCACGCAGATTTTCGCTCAATTGAAAGGTTATTTCTGCTCTACCGCTGATACCCAGACGACGTAAAACGTCCAGTTGCTTTAGAGCTGCGTCATTATGCGTGTCAGACACTTTAGAAACCACAGCCTTCAATACCCTGCCTTTTTTACAAACTCATCATAAAACTTTGTCCCCACCGCCTTATCCACAGGCAGCGGCTTTTCTTCATCTAAATCCAGACACCGCACAGCGCCCTTTGCATCCTGTTGATATCGCCAGCCGCTTTCGGGACAAATCATCACACCGTCTTTATCCGGCTTGGGCAATTTAATTCCATGCCGACTCATCCAGCCCATTTGCCGACCGGGAACACCCGCAATGAGTGCGTAATCGGGTACATCTTTAGTCACCACCGCACCTGCGGCGATAAACGCATACCGGCCAATCGCAATCCCGCAAACCACCGTCGCATTCGCGCCAATGGTCGCCCCGCGCTTAAGCAGTGTCTTTTCATACAGCCCCCGACGAAGCACCTGCGAACGGGGATTGGTAACATTAGTCAAAACACAGCTGGGGCCAAGAAAGACATCGTCTTCGCAAATGACTCCATCATACAGAGAAACATTGTTCTGAATCTTGATGTTATTGCCCAGCACCGCCCCGCCAGCAACAAAGACATTTTGCCCTAAGCTGCACCTTTCGCCGATGATCGCTCCGGAACAGATATGGCAGAAATGCCAAATCTTCGTCCCCGCCCCAATCGTACAGGGCTGGTCAACACAGGCGGTGTCGTGAATAAACACATCTTTCATCTACTTCAATATCCTTTGAAGAAACGGATGAGAATCCAATCCCGCCGCAACCGGCTTTGTATTCCGAATCTCATACACCGTCTGAATCGACGGCAGCACATCCTGCAAGCGGAAGCCTTCACCCGCCAGTATCCGGCGGTAGCTTTCGGTATGCAAGTCGGTAAAGCCTTCGGAAAATTCCACCTCCTTACCGTCAACCGTAATCGAACGATAGGTTGCGGCTTTATCCTGCACAGGCGGCGACGGCAAATCGTTTCGGTCAATCGACAAAAACCACCGCACTCTTGCTCGCTCTAACTGAAGCACCCCGCTGGCTTTATTCGGCTGATATAGATGCACAATATTATTTTTCACCGCGCCAAAAATCCACGTCAGCATATCAAAAAAATGAATCCCAATATTGGTCGCAATGCCGCCGGACTTGCTTTCATCGCCTTTCCACGAGGCCTGATACCACCGCCCGCGGGAGGTAATATACGTCAAGTCCACATCATAGATTTTTCCTGCAGGTGCCGCCGCAATATCGCGTTTAAGCTGCGCAATCGCCGGATGAAGCCGCAATTGCAAAATGGTATTAATCCGCCTGCCCGTCTCGATTTCGATTTCACCCAGCGCCTCGGCATTCCAGGGATTGATCACCAGCGGCTTTTCACAAATCGCATCCGCCCCGATCCGCATCGCAAAACGCACATGCGCATCGTGCAGATAATTCGGCGAACAGATCGTTACATAATCAACCCTGTGCCCTTTGCGGCGGAGCTTTTCTATATGCCGGTCAAACCGCTCAAACTCGGTAAAGAAATTCGCATCGGGGAAATACCCATCCAGCACACCCGCCGAATCGCCGCGATCCAGCGCTGCAACCAGCACATTGCCGGTCTCTTTAATCGCCTTCAAGTGCCGCGGAGCGATATATCCGCAAGCGCCGATCAGTGCAAACGTTTTAGCTTCCATAGTTATGCGAACTTTAATGAATTGCGATTAGCCCGATACCATTCAATCGTCGTTGTAAGACCCGCGTCAAAATCCGTCGCCGCTTTAAAGCCAAATTCCTTGAATGCCCGGCTGGTATCTAAGCACCGCCTTGGCTGACCATCCGGCTGGGTTGGGTCCCAGATCATTTTGCCGCTAAACCCGGTCAGCCTGGCGATTTTCTCGACAAGGTCTTTAATGGTGATTTCAAAACCCGCCCCGATATTAACCGGTTCGGCGCTATCATATTTTTCCGTTGCCAGAACAATGCCTTCCGCCGCATCGGGAGCATAGATAAATTCCCGGCTGGCCGACCCGGTCCCCCAGCAATCGATATGGTCTTTGCCCGCATCCATTGCATCGACACATTTTTTAATCAGCGCCGGGATAACATGACTGCTCGACGGACTAAAGTTATCCCCCGGCCCGTACAAATTGACCGGCAGCAGATAAACACCGTTAAGCCCATATTGCTGACGATACCCCTGCAGCATCACCAGCAGCGCCTTTTTCGCGACGCCATACGGAGCATTGGTTTCTTCCGGGTAGCCGTTCCAGAGGTCCTCTTCCTTAAACGGCACCGGCGTAAATTTCGGATAGGCGCAAATCGTACCGACCTGAACAAATTTTTTCAGCTTACGAATACGGGCCTGCTCGATTAAGTGCAGTCCCATCGCCATATTGGCATAAAAAAACCGACCCGGATTTTGACGATTGGCCCCAATACCGCCAACCTCCGCCGCCAGGTGCAAGACCACATCCGGCTGCAGGTCATCATACATCCGTACACAATCCGCCTCTTTGGTCAGATCATAATGGTCAATCAGCGGAATCAGAATATTCTGCGGAGCAACACCGCGAGCAAAAAGCCTTCGCTGAAGATGCTGTCCCAAAAATCCCGCACCGCCGGTTATCACTATCCGCTGTTGTATTAGATTTAACATAACAAAAAATGACCCCCTTTATGAATAATCATTATATCAAAAATAAAGTTGTAAATATCAAAATGACAATGCAAATTTCAAAAATCATTCTCATACATGTAGTACAGTTTAACGAAGTTAGGTCGTAACAGCTTCGACAATATATACACCGTATGTTCTTTTTGATTTTTGATTCTTACTTTCCGTGTTCTTTCAGTATTCGCTCTTTTCTGGCGATTTCCCAGTCGGAGTCGGTCATCATCTGAGCAAGCTGTTTAAAACCAACTTTAGGCTGCCACTTTAATGCCTTGCGTGCCTTGCTCGCATCGCCCAGCAGCAATTCCACTTCCGTCGGACGGAAGTACTTCGGATCAATCTGCACATACTTTTGCCAGTCCAATCCCAGATGTCCGAACACTTCATCCAGAAACTGTCTCACAGAATAGGTTTCACCCGTAGCAATGACATAATCATCCGGCTTTTCCTGCTGGAGCATCAGCCACATCGCCTCAACATAATCGCCGGCAAATCCCCAGTCGCGTTTGGCGTCTAAGTTGCCCAAAAACAGCTTATCCTGCAAACCCTCTTTGATCCGCGTCGCCGCACGGGTAATTTTCCGCGTCACAAACGTCTCACCGCGGCGTGGCGACTCATGATTGAATAATATCCCGTTACAGGCAAAAATATTGTACGCCTCCCGGTGGTTGACCGTCTGCCAGAAGCTATAGACCTTGGCACATCCGTAAGGACTGCGCGGATAAAATGGCGTCGCTTCCGTCTGCGGCGTCTCAACGACCTTGCCGTACATCTCGCTGGAGGACGCCTGGTAAAATCGCGGCGGCGTTTTCATCATCCGCAGCGCCTCAAGCAGTCGCAGCGTTCCTAACGCATCGACATTAACCGTATAAATCGGCTGATCGAAACTAACCCGGACATGACTTTGTGCGCCAAGATTATACACCTCATCCGGCTGAATTTCGTTTAACAGCGTGGACAAGTTGCCGCCATCGGTCAGATCGCCATAAATCAGCTTCAGCTTCGGCTGATTATGCGGATCCTGATAGAGGTGCTCGATTCGGTCGGTATTAAACGACGACGCCCGGCGGATAATGCCATAAACGTCATATCCCTTGCCCAAAAGCAGCTCAGTTAAATACGACCCATCCTGGCCGGTAATACCAGTAATTAATGCTTTCTTCATAACACTCCTATTTCGTTCGCATCCATTTTACAAATTCTCTAAGACCCTCGGCCAGATGCGTTTTAGGCCGATATCCTAACTGACGTACGGCGTTGTCCACATCCGCATAAGTCTGCCGGACATCTCCGGGCTGGTCGGGCTGCCGATCCAAAATCGCCTTTTTTCCCAGCGCAGCTTCAATGGCGTTAATCAGCTCATCTAACCGTACCGGCCGCGATTCGCCCAGATTATAAATCGTGTACCCACTGCAGCGATCCATCGCGGCAACCACGCCATCGACAATATCATCAATATAGGTAAAGTCACGCCGCATCGAACCATCACCATACATCGGAATGGGCTTGCCCTGCTCAATCAGCCGGGCAAATTTATGAATCGCCAGATCCGGCCGCTGCCGCGGGCCATAAACCGTAAAAAACCGCAGGCAAGTCATATTCATTCCATACAGATGACTATAGGTATAGCAGATCAGTTCCCCCGCTTTTTTCGTCGCCGCGTAGGGCGAGATGGGAAAATCTACATTATCCGTCTCTGAAAACGGCACTTTTTCATTATTGCCATAGACGCTTGAGCTGGAGGCGAAAATAAACGTGCCAACCCCCGCCGCACGGGCCGCCTCAAGCATCGTTACCGTGCCGTTGATATTGGTATCGACATACCCAACCGGATCAGAAATCGAGGGACGAACACCCGCTTTGGCCGCCAGATGAACAATTGCATCAAACTTTGCCCGTCCTAAAATTGCCTCAACCACAGCCTTATCACGAATATCGCCCTCAACCAGCGTAAACTGCGGCGACCGAATCAATCCGGCAATATTGGCACGCTTAACCGCAGGATCATAAAACGGGTCAAAATTATCCAACCCCGTGACCGAATCCCCCCGCGCAATCAGC
>CAZVXR010000073.1:0-4261 GCA_964630865.1 uncultured Pirellulales bacterium
TATGCGATACCCGGAATGTCGGTTAGCTCGGCGATGGTCTTACCGGCGGATAATCGGGCAGCGATTTCGGCGATGGCACGCTCGCCCATGCCGTGGACGAGAATGTCGGCTTTGGCGTCAATCAGGATGGAACGCTTGAGCTTGTCTTCGATAAAGTCATAATGGGCAAGCCTGCGGAGGCTGGCCTCCAGGCCGCCAAGAATAATCGGGATATTCTTATAGGCATCGCGGGCCCGGGCGGAATAGACCAAAAGCGGACGGTCGGGACGGAGGCCCAGTTTGCCGCCGGGGCTATAGACATCTTCGCTGCGTTTGTGACCCATTGAGGCATAGTTATTCAGGCGCGAGTCGATGCAGCCAGAGGTAATGCCCCAGAATAAACGGGGGGCGCCGAAGATTCGGAACGCCTCGACACTGCGCCAGTCCGGCTGGGGCAGGATCGCGACCTTATAGCCAAGATGCTGGAGGTAGCGTCCCATCAGGGCAACGCCGAAAGCGGGATGATCCACATACGCATCGCCCGTAACGAGGATGATGTCCGGGCGATCCCAGCCGAGAGCTTGCACCTGGGCAGCAGTTGCCGGGAGAGTGGCTGGAAGGTTCAGTTTAGCGGGTTTTGACATTTAAGATGGCTTCTGTCCGAATAAGATAAGCCCTATTGCGAAAAAACAGAGTCCTGTTTGGACGGCGTCTCGATGATTTGCAGTCCCGGATCCAGACAGGCAAACATAAACGCTGCGGCTTGTTTTCCGCTTTGCGTCATTTCCTGAAACTGCTTTTGATACGACTGGATAACGTAACGTTCCGCTGGCGCCGCGGCAGCACGCCTATCCAACCATCGCTCCTGGACAACCTCAGACAGCCGCGTTAAACCGCCGATGTCAACGGTTTCTTTTTCAAGCCTCTGGTCAAGATCGTGATAAATCATCCAAGCCATCGCCGCCGGAAACAACAACAGAACTACCGCCGCCGCGACAGCCCAGATTTTGCGATTCGATGCAGTATTCGTCCTTCGGACAGCCGATTCGAAAGACAGCCGCTGTATAATCCTCTGCTGTATTTCCGCCGCCGCCTGCGGCACAAAGGGCGACAGCTCACTTCGGCGTTCCATCCCGCGACAGAGATGGTGAAATCGCCTGCACGCACTACACCGCTTCAAGTGATCGGCGACCTCATGCGACAACACCGCATGATTTTCATCGGCAAGCTTCGAAATTTTCCATTGGTAATACCAGCAAAACATAATCTAATCCTTAGTTAAAACCAAAGATGCTAAGCGATATCCTCTAACATCTGATTTTCGCCGAATCGGTTATACAGCTTAATGCGAGCGCGATGCAGCATGACCTTGACATGGGAATGCGTCTTATTCATCGCTTCGGCAATTTCGATTGTTGATAGTTCCGCCCGATACCGCAGCAGCATCGCATTATATTGATCCGTGCTGAGCGTTTTTTCGGCCACACCCCAAAGATACTCATCCTGTTCTTTGCCCGCGACGTACTGTTCGGGTCCCGGCCTGCCGCAGCTTAAAATGTTCACCAGAGGCAGCAGTATTTTCTTGCGGCGCATTCGCGTTCGCAACTGATTCAGGGCAATGGTAAACAACCACGCGCTGAAGCTGCCGTCCTGGCGACATTGGTCGATATTACGCCAAGCCAGCAAAAAGGCTTCCTGCGTCAGGTCTTCCGCATCCGCCATATTTCTCAGTCGCGTATACAAAAACCGCAAAAGACTGTCGGTATGTAAACGAACCAGCTCGGCAAACGAGTCTTTGCAGCCCGCCTTGGCGGCAATGACCAGCTCCCGCCGATTTGACGAGGCGATTTTTCGAACCGTCGTGCAGGTCTCGCCCGCCAAAACAGCTTGCCCGATCACGAAATCGACTGTCGAATCTGAATTGGCCATCCATTTAGCCTTTCACAATAAAATCATGGCGTTTGAGTCGCAGGGCTGGAAGACGCTTTTTTTTCTATTGCCGCCATACGACCGACCGCCTTTGTCAGCACATCAACCAACTCTTCACTCTTGTAATCCATCCATAAACTCAGCAGCCCGGCACCGGGCTGAACCTGCACAGTCTTAAGCACCGGGACTAATTCAGGGTTGTTCTGCTGGGCATCCATCAGACCAAACGCGATAAGTCCGCGGATAATGTGCTGAATCTGGATCGCCTTTTCCTGGTCCGGAATCCCCACATCCATACGGGACTGAAAACGTCCATCGATCTCCCCGGCCGTCATCAGAACCTGTTCGATTTGCTTGAACACCACATTTTCAGAGTCGTTTTTGGCAATCTCACAGACACGGTTGGCCCGTACATACAAAAACTGTCCCGGCTCGGCAATATACCCCGACAAATGCGACCCCGTCGAGGCGTTTTCTGCCGTCCCATCCAGCACATCAAGGGCTTTTTGCACCGTCTCTATAGACCCTGCCATCACGATTAGATTCCCACCCCTTACCACACCATATTCACGACTGTCTTTCTTTTTACAGGTCTCATTGCTCCAACTGTAAATGGTATAAGGTCCGTAAGTTACCACCTGCGGATCCCGAAGCAGGCCAACCATCTGCTCGGTTTTAAACACAGCCTGAATCAAAACCACCGCGCGATCCCTGTCGGCGTCAAACCCGTAAATCGTAACACTGTTAACATCGTCAATCGGATGAAATGAAAAATGACTCTTAAACGAGTGCATTTTTTCTTCAATCCCCGCATCGGCAGATTTTTGACGCAAAAACGCCGATAGCGTCGTCGTCTTGAACTTATCCATATCCGCATGCAAAACCCAACTGGTCTGACGGGAAAGCTGCGCAAGGTCTAACGGCGACGCAACCACCGAAAGGCTTCCTGCGCCAACCCATAATGCCACTGTAAAAATCAACCTGCGTTTCATCTATAACTCCATAAGGCATCGTATTATAACCGAACGTAGCCGCAATTTCCATGTTTTCGCATAAATTCTATTAAAACAGACGAACGTGACGGGAAAAAGGTTACAATTTTAGGTTGCTATATTTAAAGACATGTTTTGGATTTTAATTCGGCCATTCTTTGCCGAATTGCAAGTAATGGTCATTGACGAGCTGTTTTAGCTTTTGAGGTTCTTTGACCCGCATAAAATCGAGTAAAACGGTTTTTCGTTTGGGATGACGGTGGGCGTACTGGGCAAGGAATTTACGGTAAAAAGACACCCCTCGCCTGCCGGGACGTTCTGCATCAACCATGTCATATTGTTCGAGGATAATCTTGGCCTGCTCTTGCAGGGTTGGCGGAAATGGCAAGGGTTTTCCCTCCCAAAGGGCAACGCAATCGCTGAAAATCCATGGATTTCCAATCGCCCCGCGAGCAATCAGGACACCGTCTATGCCGGTTTCCTGGATTCGCTGCAAAACCGTGGGGGCATCCATCAGGTCGCCGCTGCCGAGGATTGTTAATTTGGGGTATTTCTTTTTCACCTCGGCAATTACCGCCCAGTCCGCCTTGCCTTTGTATTTCTGTTCTACGGTTCGTCCGTGGATGCCGAGGGCATCAACCCCATCGGCAGCGGCGTTGTCGATAATCTGCCAGAAATCGTCTTTGGCAGCATCACTGTGGTCAAATCCGCTCCGCAATTTCATCATTACCGGGCAATCTACCGCATCCCGTGTCCGGCGAAAGGCGTCGCGGATAATATCCGGCTTTCGCATCAGCCAGCCGCCGCGTTCGCGGCGGAGAACTTTCGGGACAGGACAGGCAAAATTCAGGTCGATTAAATCAAAGCCCATCTTGCGAAATTGCACCGCGGATTGCGCAATTGTCTCCGGATCGTGTCCGAAAATCTGAGCGCCAACGGGGTGTTCGTCCTCAAAGCAGTGAAACTTGGTCTGTTTAATCGCCTTGGGATGAAGCGAAATACGGTCGAGCATCACGCCGGTGAGCGTCAGCGGACAGCCGAAGCGCTTGGCCAAAATCCGCATCGCGTATTCCGTATAGCCGCTTAACGCCGCCTGCAAAAACGGGTTATTGAGTTGTATTGAACCAATTTTCAGTATTTTTTCCTGCATAGAGGCAGGGATTGTAGCCTCCCTGCAGACAAAGTCAAGCAGTCTATATTGAAATATAAATCGACTCATTCCGCCTGTTTCTTGTAACTCCCCTATTGACATTTCCACCTCAAAAATGGACAATATGTGTATAGTACAGAAAGGGTCTTTCGTATGAACTTCAAAACCATCAAAGAGGTGCTTCAATTTGCAATTCTTAAAGAAGAGGCTT